>JANMWH010000244.1:0-1985 GCA_031393945.1 Polaromonas sp.
CAGCAGCACCGCACGCAGGAAATGAACCGCAGCGATGCGCTCGCCCGGCTGCAAGAAGTCATTGACAGTGTGGCCACACCGCCCAAAGCTCGACGCCCCACCAAGCCCAGTTACGGCGCGAAGCAGCGGCGCCTGGAGGGAAAAAGTTTGCGATCAGACGTTAAGTCCAGTCGAAGCAAGGGTTTGCGCAGTGATGAATGAATTCAGCAATAGAGTGTGTTTATGTGCCGTTTCAGGCATAAAAAATGGCGCTAGCCGAATTAATACGGGCGCGAGCGGCTATAAAATAGATAGCGTTTTAGTCACTCGCTAAAGTCCACGCCATGCGCCTGCGCCACATCGAAGTCTTCAACGCCGTCATGCTGACCGGCAGTGTCAGTGGCGCGGCGCGGCTGATTAGCGTCACGCAACCGGCAGTCAGCCGCATCTTGCAGCATGCTGAATTGCAATTAGGGTTCCCGCTTTTTCAGCGCGCCAAAGGGCGGCTGCTGCCTACTTCTGAAGCGCTCACGCTGTACCCGCACATCGAGCAGTTGTTCGCCCAGCTAGACGACGTACAGCGCCTGGCCGCCAATTTGAAGGCAGGCGACACCGCCAAGGAACTCACGGTGTTGACGGTGCTGGCGCTCAGCTATGAGGTGTTGCCGCATGCGATTAAGTTGTTTCGTGTCAAGCACCCCGACGTTGCCATCACCATCAAGGCGCTGCATTCGCCGCAAATTGTGGCGGCGCTGGTGCTGCAAGAAGCCGATGTGGGTTTTTTGTTCAGCCCTGCCGTTCATTCAGCGCTGGCGCAAGAACACCTGGCCGACGGCCGCATGGTGTGCATTGCGCCCACCGGCATGCTGGCGGCGCGGTTTGTAAAGCGCGGCCGCATCACGCTGGCTGAGCTGGGCAAGTTGGGCAAGCCCGTGATTGGCCTGGACGCGCAAGACCCGATGGGCCGGGTACTAAGCCAAGCGATTCGGGAGGCGGGTGTGGGCCTGCAGTTCAACATCACCGTGCAAACTTATCATTCTGCTTTGGCGTTGGCGCACCACGGTTTGGGCATCGCGTTGGTCGACACCTGCACGGCGGCATCTGCCGATTTAAGCCGGGTTGATGTGCTGGAACTTGAGCCGCTGATACCCGTTCCCATCAAAGCGCTGCTGCCAGCAGGCAAGCCCGGCTCAGTCGCGGTGCGGGCGTTTGTGAAGTGTTTTGAGCAGGCGTTGCGAGTCAAGGCTCAGATTATGTCGCTATAAAACATATAGCTGCATGCGCCCGTATTTGTTGGGCTAACGGCATAAAACATGCCGAAAAACGGCTGTTCTAGGCGTTTTCAAGCATTTCTGCCACTCGCGCAGCCGAGCCAAACGCCAGCGTAAAACCCAGCGCCCCGTGGCCGACGTTAAACATCAAGTTGCTTGGGCCTTGGGGGTGCTTGCCAATCAGCGGCAGGGCGGTGGGCGTGGCGGGTCGCAGGCCGGCCCAGGCGTGCAGCTCAGTGAATTGGCTGCAATGCGGAAACAGTGCTTTAGTCGACGCCTTGAGCGATTCGATTTGCTTGGGCACTACCCTTGTCTCATACCCAGCTAGCTCGGCCATGCCCGCTACCCGCAAGCGCGAGCCGATGCGGGCAAACACCACTTTGCGGGCGCTGTCGGTCACGCTGACAAAAGGGGCATTAGGCGCATACGGTGAGCCGTCTACATCGACGGTAATGCTGTAACCCTTGAGCGGATAAATCGGCAAGTGCACACCCAACTGGCGCGCCATGGGGGCAGACGCCGTGCCCAAGGCCATCACGTACTGGTCGGCTTCAATCGCGCCATGCGGTGTTTTGATGGCAACAACCGCACCGTCTTGGGTCTGTATTTGCTCAACCGGCGTATTGAGTAAAAACCGCACGCCACGCAAACTTAACAAAGCAACCAAGCCGTCGCAAGTCTTCTGGCAATCGGCGGCGCATTCGCTGGGTGTGTAAATCGCCCCGCTGATGTTGG
>JANMWH010000278.1:0-2359 GCA_031393945.1 Polaromonas sp.
AAAATTGAGATCAAGGCCAAAAAGATTGCGGCGCATTTGATGGAGGCCAGCGACGCTGACGTTGAATTTGCCAACGGTGAATTCACCATCAAAGGCACCGACAAAAAAGTGACCTTTGGTCAAGTGGCGTTAACCGCGTACGTGCCGCACAACTACCCGCTCGACAAGCTTGAGCCGGGCCTGAATGAAACCGCGTTTTACGACCCGACTAACTTCACTTTTCCGTCGGGTACCTATATTTGCGAGGTCGAAATTGACCCGGCCACTGGCACAGTGCGGGTTGACCGCTTCACTGCTGTAGACGACTTTGGCAACATCATCAACCCCATGATTGTTGAAGGCCAGGTGCACGGCGGCTTGGTGCAAGGCATTGGCCAAGCGCTGCTTGAGAACTGCGTGTACGACGAAGAAACCGGCCAGCTGCTGACCGGCTCGATGATGGACTACACCATGCCGCGCGCTGACGATATGCCCAACTTCACACTGGACACGCTGTGCACACCGTGTAGCCACAACCCGCTGGGCGCCAAAGGTTGCGGCGAAGCGGGGGCTATTGGTTCACCGCCTGCTGTGATTAACGCGGTGCTTGACGCACTCAAACCGCTAGGCGTGATGGATTTGGACATGCCGGCTACGCCCGCACGCGTGTGGGAAGCCATTCAGTCGGCCAAGCACTAATTCTGATCAGTACTGTTTTCAAGATAAATACCGGAGCATCACCATGTACGCATTTACATTAGAGCGCCCAACAACTACCGCCGAGGCGGCCAAGCTGGCCGCTGCTGGCGCCAAGCCCCTCGCGGGTGGGCAGACTTTGCTCGCTTCGATGAAGCTGCGCTTGTCTAACCCCGAGCAACTGGCTGATCTGAGCGGCATCAAAGACATGAGCAGCATCAAGCGCGAGGGCAATAGCCTGGTTATTGGCGCCATGGCGCGGCATGCCGACGTTGCCGTCAATGCTGACGTGTTGGCAGCTATCCCCGGACTGGCGCATTTGGCAGGCAATATTGGCGACCGCCAAGTGCGCGCGATGGGCACCATGGGCGGGTCAGTTGCCAATAACGACCCTTCAGCTTGCTACCCCAGCGCCGTACTGGCATTAGGTGCCACCATTCACACAACCGCGCGCAAAATTGAAGCCAAGGATTACTTTCAAGGCATGTTCACCACCGCTTTGAATGATGGCGAATTGATCACCGCGATCAGCTTTCCTATTCCCAAGCGGGCGGCCTACATGAAGTTCAAGCAGCAGGCGTCGCGCTTTGCGATGGTCGGCGTGTTTGTCGCGCAATTTGATGGCGATGTGCGGGTCGCCGTGACCGGCGCGTCGAGTGGCGGGGTGTTTCGGCACGCTGGACTGGAGGCGGCATTGAACAAGAGCTTCACGCCAGAATCTGCAGCGGCTGTCAAAGTGGACCCCGCTGGCCTGAACAGCGATATTCACGCTACGGCCGCGTACCGGGCCAATTTGATCAGTGTGCAAACACAGCGCGGCGTGACCATGGCGCTGGCCTGATTAGTTACCTGCAGTGCTGGCCCTCAGCTTGTATGCAGGTGCCTGAGTTCAGTTTTGCGGCAACAGGGGTGCTCGTCGGATCTTGGCTTTGGAGCACGCCCTAAGCGGTTCGCAGAGGCTAACTAAGCCCAAGGCAGCGAAACATTGGTTTCATGCCTTTTTTCGATGTGTTTTAGTGCCGTAGCCCAATAAATACGGGCGCAAGCAGCTACTAAGTTTATAGTAAATGACATCTTCTCCTGCGCTTTTTTCGTCTATTGCTGCACTCACCGATGCGTTGCAAGACGCCGGTTATTTTGCGGATCGCCGCTTGGCTACCGCTGTTTTTTTGGCGCTCAAACTGCAGCGCCCGTTGCTACTTGAAGGTGAGCCCGGTGTAGGTAAAACTGAGCTGGCCAAAGCCCTCAGTATTGCGTTGCAACGTCAGTTAATTCGTCTGCAGTGCTACGACGGACTGGAGCAGCGCGAGGCCTTGTACGAGTGGAATTACGCCGCCCAGCTGCTGCACATGAGAGCGGCTGAGGGCAAAGGCGACACGGCCGATGTTGAGCGCGAGGTGTACCAAGACCGCTATTTGATTCGCCGCCCACTGCTGCAAGCCTTGCAGGCGCCCGCGCCTGGCGCCGTTTTGCTCATCGACGAGGTAGACCGCGCAGACGAACCGTTTGAAGCCTTCTTGCTGGAGTATTTGGGCGAATACCAGGTCAGCATTCCTGAGATTGGAACCGTCAAAGCCATCAGCACGCCAGTGACAATTTTGACCAGCAACCGCACCCGTGATTTGAACGACGCCGTTAAGCGCCGCTGCCTGTACCACTGGCTGGACTACCCCGAGCGCGAACG
>JANMWH010000342.1:0-3493 GCA_031393945.1 Polaromonas sp.
CCCATCAGCATTTTTTTGTCCATCACCGGCATGTAGCGCGCGTGGCGCTCCAGCATCATGCGGCGCACTTCGTCTAATTCAGTTTCACCCGTGCAGGTCAGCGGGTGGTCGTCCATTGCTTTGCGAACCAGCATGGCACCAATCTCCCCGCCGTTTTGCGTGATGCTGACGATCACTTCCCTGAAGGTCAGCATGCCGACCAAGTCACCATGCTCCATGACCACCAGCGAGCCGATGTCTTTTTCGGCCATGATTTTGGTGGCGGTGGCCAGCGGCTCATCAGGCTGCACGGTGTACAGCGTATTGCCCTTGACGCGTAGTATGTCAGCTACTTTCATGGCGATCTCCTGGGGTTCTTGACTTGTTTTTGACGGCCTTGCGAGCGGCATCAGGTAAGGGTTCAATATAGCCCACAATGGCAAAGCGCGGCGTTGTGTACGCCACAGTAATTTGATTTTTCATTTGGAGACAACCCATGCCCGGCTACGCTGACCCCGGCTTTGACACGCTGTCGCTGCACGCAGGTGCATCGCCAGACCCGACCACCGGCGCGCGCGCCGTGCCGATTCACCTAACCACCTCGTTCGTTTTTGAATCGAGTGACCACGCCGCCAGCCTGTTTAATCTGGAGCGCGCAGGCCACGTGTATTCACGCATCAGCAACCCGACCAATGCGGTGCTGGAGCAACGCGTGGCCGCCCTTGAAGGCGGCATAGGCGCGATAGCCACCGCCAGCGGCCAGGCCGCGCTGCACCTGAGCATTGCCACGCTGATGGGTGCAGGTTCGCACATCGTTGCATCGACTGCTCTGTATGGCGGCTCGCAGAACCTGCTGCATTACACGATGCGCCGCTTTGGCATTGAAACCACTTTCGTTAAACCTGGTGACCCGGACGGTTGGCGCGCCGCCGCGCGGCCCAACACCAAGCTGTTTTTTGGCGAAACCGTCGGCAACCCCGGCCTGGACGTGCTGGACATTGAAGCGGTGGCGTCAATAGCCCATGAAGCCGGTGCGCCGCTGCTGGTTGACTCTACTCTCACCTCGCCGTGGCTCATCAAGCCGTTCGACCATGGCGCTGATTTGGTTTACCACTCAGCCACCAAATTTTTGAGCGGCCACGGCACCGTGATTGGCGGCATTGTGGTCGATGGCGGCTCTTTCGATTGGGAAAAGTCGGGGAAGTTTAAAGAGCTGACCGAGCCCTACGACGGCTTTCACAACATGGTGTTCAGTGAAGAAAGCACGGTTGGCGCATTTTTGCTGCGCGCCCGGCGTGAAGGCTTGCGCGACTTTGGCGCCTGCATGAGCCCGCACACCGCGTGGCTGATTTTGCAGGGCATTGAAACACTTGGCCTGCGCATGGCGCGGCACATGAGCAACACTGAAAAAGTCGTGGCATTTTTAGCCAGCCACCCGTTTGTGGCGCGCGTTGGCCACCCGATTCTGGAGTCGCACGCTAGTTACGCGCTGGCTAAAAAGCTGTTGCCGCGCGGTGCGGGTTCAGTCTTCAGTTTCGATTTGAAAGGTTCACGCAACCAGGGCAAAGCATTCGTCGAAAGCCTGAAAGTCTTTAGCCACTTGGCCAACGTCGGCGACTGCCGCAGCCTGGTGATTCACCCCGCCAGCACTACGCATTTCCGCATGACGGATGAGGCCTTGGCAGGCGCAGGCATCAGCCAGGGCACGATTCGTTTGTCGATTGGACTGGAGGATGCGGATGATTTGATTGAGGACTTGAAGCGGGCTTTGAAAGCTGCGGAGAAGGCGTCATGATCGTTACAGTCAATGGACACAAAACCTACTGCTACACCGCTGGCAAAGCATTCGATGCAGCCAAACCCACAGTAGTTTTTATCCACGGTGTGCTGAACGACCACAGCGTGTGGATTCTGCAAAGCCGATACATGGCCAATCACGGCTGGAACGTGCTGGCCATTGACCTGCCGGGGCATTGCAAAAGCGATGGCCCGGCGCCTGAATCAGTTGAGGATGGTGCTACTTTTATTGCAGCGCTGCTAGACGCCGCAGGTATTGAAAAAGCGGCACTCATCGGCCACAGCTGGGGGTCATTAATTGCACTCGAAGCCGCCTCAAAGCTGAAAGAACGCGTCTCGCATCTGGTGCTGGTGGGCACGGCGTTTCCCATGAAGGTATCGCCCGCGTTGCTGGAGTCATCGCTGAACGACCCCATGACCGCCCTCAAAACAATCAACGTGTTCTCCCGCAGCACGCTGGCCGCCCCGCCCTCAGCGCTCGGCCCCGGCACCTGGGTGTACGGCGCCAACATGGCACTGGGCCGCCGCGTGCTGGTTAGCAATACACAAGTCAACGTGTTTCATCGAGGCTTCAAAGCTTGCAACGACTATGCAAATGGTGAAGTTGCGATGAACCAAGTCACTTGCCCGATTTTGTTTTTGTTAGGCGCTGAAGACCAGATGACACAGGCCAAAGCCGCGCAGCTGTTAATCAACACCGCCAAAAACAGCGGCAAAACTTTCAAGGTGGTCAGTCTGGCGGTGGGCCACCACCAGATGAGTGAAGCGCCTGAAGAAACCCTGATGGCGATCAAATCGTTTTTGCAAATCTGAGACCCACACATGAACACACGCATCGCCTTGTATCAGCTCGCCAAAACATATCAACTGAACGCACCAAACGTCCAAACTCTTTTCAAAACTGCTGGTTTCAACGATGAGCCAGCAGCGCTGAAGCACTTGTTTTGGCGTGGCTCTGCCGTGCTGGCTGCCGCACTGGGTGGGCTGGGGTTGGTGTTGTGGGTGGCAGCCAATTGGGAAACGCTGGGCCGTGCGGGCCGCTTTGCGCTGCTGCAGAGTGCAGTGCTGACGATGGGCCTGGGGGCAGCAACCCGGCCACAGTTGCGCGTGCCGCTGGGGCTGCTGGCATTGCTTTGCACGGGCGGGCTGTTCGCGTACTTCGGCCAGACCTATCAAACCGGCGCAGACGCATGGCAACTGTTTGCACTTTGGGCCGTGCTGGGCGCGTTTTTGTGCATCGGCGCTCGCTGCGATGCATTGTGGGCACCGTGGGCGCTGGTGGCCATGACGGCCATTTCTCTTTGGACTTATACCCACACGGGCCACCGATGGCGGGCAGAGCCGCAAGACTTCGGCGTGTATGCAGCAGCCTGGGCGGCATCCCTTGCAGTGGTTGCCTGCATGAGCTCGCTGTTTTCGCGATGGACTGGCGCTGGCCCGTGGGCTGTGCGCACGGCCGCTACCTTGACTGTGATCGGCATGACGCAAGCCGCCACAACTGCTTTGTTTCACACACCCATCGCCCCGCACTACCCGCTGGCGCTGGCACTGTTCGCAGTGGCAGCCACGGCATTTTCCCAGCGCAAATATTTCGAGATTTTCATCCTCAGTGCTACTGCCTTGGGTTTGAACACGCTGCTGGTCGCAGGCCTGGTTCGGTATCTTTTCAAAGACATCGGTTTTGATCAGATCGGTAATCTGCTGCTGATCGGAATTG
>JANMWH010000392.1:0-4388 GCA_031393945.1 Polaromonas sp.
TTTCTCAATGCCCAGCTACACCGTACGCCCAGCCGCCCCCCGTGATGCCAAAGCCATCGCCGACATTCACGTTGCCACGTGGCAAGCCGCCTACCAGGGCGTGATTCCTGACGACTTTTTAAAAGCCATGACCGTTGAAAAACGCTTGGCTTACTGGCGTGAAGCCATTGAGTTCAGCGACCCGCAAATTCTGGTCGCGGTAGACGCCGACAAGGTCATTGGCTTCGTGGGTTTTGACCGCTCGCGCGATGCAGGCACCAAATCAACCGTGGGTGAAATTTGGGCGCTGTACATCACGCCCGAGCACTGGCGCCAGGGCGCTGGCCTTGCGCTGTGGGACGGCGCACGTGATGGCCTGAAAGACGAAGGCTGCACGCAAGTCACGCTGTGGGTACTGGTAGCCAACGAGCGGGCGCTGCAGTTTTATGAGCAGGCAGCGGGCTTTAAGCGCGAAATGCCATCCCTGCGCACCACTGCTTTTGGCGCGACCAAGCTCGAAGAAATCAGACTTAAACGCACCATTGACTAGCGCTGCGCACTTGCTGCTGCCGCGAAACGTCACAAAGGAACATCATGGCCAGTAGCCTTTTCGCACTTGTTGATGACATCACCACCATTCTTGACGATGTGGCGCTGCTTTCAAAAGTAGCCGCAAAAAAAACCGCTGGCGTGCTGGGTGACGACTTGGCTCTTAACGCGCAGCAGGTCAGCGGCGTCAGTGCCAACCGGGAGCTGCCGGTGGTGTGGGCGGTGGCCAAGGGGTCGTTCGTTAACAAAGCGATTTTGGTGCCGTCGGCGCTGGCCATCAGCAGTTTTATTCCGTGGGCAGTAACGCCGCTGTTGATGGCAGGCGGCGCGTATTTGTGCTTTGAGGGCTGCGAAAAATTGGCGCACAAGTATTTGCACAGCGCGCCCGAGCTGGCCGCCCAGCGCGAAGAGCTGATGACAGCGCTGGCAGACCCGGCCATTGACTTGTTAGCGGTTGAAAAGGACAAAGTAAAAGGCGCGATACGCACCGACTTTATTTTGTCAGCCGAGATCATCGTGATTACCCTGGGTACCGTGCAGGGCAGCCCGTTTGTTACGCAAGTCACCGTGTTGGCGGGTATCGCCGTGCTGATGACGGTGGGTGTTTATGGCTTGGTGGCAGGCATCGTGAAGCTGGACGATGGCGGTTTGTTTTTAAGTCATTTGGCCGGGGAAAGTGCTTGGCGAAAGTTTCAGCGCAGCTTTGGCCGGGGCGTGCTGTGGCTGGCGCCGTGGCTGATGAAGTTTTTATCTATTGCGGGCACGATTGCCATGTTTTTGGTCGGCGGCGGCATTTTGACGCACGCCATTGCGCCGCTGCAGCAAGCCATTGATAAGGTCACCGTGCAAGCGGCAGCGGTAAGCGGGCTTGGGCCGCTGCTTGGCGCTATTGCGCCGCTGCTACTCGACGCGGTAGTGGGTTTGCTGGCGGGCACGTTGGTGCTGCTGGCAGTCAACGGTTTTAAGAAAATAAAGAGTAAATTTTGACAACTACACCTGCAGCCACCTTGGCAACGCCCCTTGAAATCGTTTGGGTAGAAGCCGGTAATACCCACACCGCGCTGTGGCGCTCTGAACGCTCGGCCCTTCCTCCCAAGCGCGTGGTGCTGGCTGACGACACCATGAGCGCCGACATCGCTTACCGGCTGGCTTGCGAGGGCACGGGCTTGCTGTGGCGCGGCGATTTTCAAAACGCCCGCTTGTTGTTGCAGTCACTCGCCCGTCGGATAGACAAGCCGCCCAAGGCCTCAAAAACCGCGCGGCAAGAACGCAAAAAGTCAGCCCACGCAGACGCTAACGGCGTGCCAGTGGGGCAGGCGTTTCATTTGTACCGGCAAGCGCAGGCGCAACGTGCACGCGTGTTGGGCATGGTGCTGATTGAGTTTGCGCCGGACTACAGCGTTGCGCTGCGGCGCGCGCCTGATGCCAAGCAGGCTTGCTTGGAAGCGTGGGGGCCAATCAGCGAAAGCCAGGGGTCAAGCGTGGCGTCGCTGCGCGAACTCATGGGCGTCATCAGTGCGCACGAGTGGCGCAAGAAGGGCGTTGAAATCCCGGCGCTGACGTCAAGCGGTGCGGCGGCTGCCAAAGCCGCGCCTAACAACCGCATTTACCCGCATTACGGCGTGTTCTCGCCAGTGCGGGGCGAGTATGTTGATTTGGTCGCTACCGCGCCCCTGCCCAAGCAACGCCCACCGAAGTTTGTGGCTTTTGACATCGGCACCGGCACCGGCGTGCTGGCTGCCGTGCTGTCGCTGCGCGACGTAGACCAGGTGGTGGCGACTGACCAGGACCCACGCGCGCTTGAATGCGCGAAAGAAAATATTTACAAGCTGCGTTTGCCCAACCCGGTGAAGGTGATGCAGGCCGATTTATTTCCAGAAGGCTTGGCGTCGGTCATTGTCTGCAACCCACCATGGCTGCCTGCGCGCCCCGGCTCGCCACTGGAGCGTGCCGTGTACGACGAGGGCAGCCAGATGCTGCTCGGGTTTTTAAACGGGGTGGCCGCGCACCTGGCACCGCATGGCGAGGCGTGGCTGATCTTGTCGGACTTTGCTGAGCACTTGGGCTTGCGGTCTCGCGCTGAATTGCTCGCGGCCATTCAAGCCGGGGGCTTGAAGGTGCTGGGCCGCATGGATGCTAAACCCGTGCACGCCAAGGCGCTTGACAGCACGAATCCGCTGGCCGAAGCACGCGGGCTAGAAGTGACGTCGCTCTGGCGCTTGGGCGCAGCTTAGCGATGATTCTGTTAGCCCCGATGGAGGGCCTTCTTGATTTTGTGCTGCGCGATGTTTTAACCCGCGTTGGCGGCATTGACCGCTGTGTGTCGGAGTTCATCCGCATCACTGACCAGCTGCTGCCGGAGCGTGTGTTCACCCGCATCGTGCCTGAGCTGCACAACGGCGGGCGCACTTTTGCGGGCGTGCCGGTACGTGCACAACTGCTGGGGTCCGATCCGGTTTGCCTGGCCGAAAACGCGGCGCGGCTGGCGGCACTTGGCCCGGCGGGCATTGATTTGAATTTTGGTTGCCCTGCCAATGTGGTGAATCGCCACGGCGGCGGGGCGAAGCTGCTGGATGAGCCTGAAACTATTTTTGCCATCGTCAGCGCGGTTCGGCGGGCCGTGCCTGCGCACATGCCCGTGTCTAGCAAAATGCGTTTGGGCTACCGCGATGATTCACGCGCCATTGAATGCGCTTTGGCCATTGCAAACGGCGGCGCTGATGAGCTGGTGGTGCACGCCCGCACCAAGGTGCAGGCCTATCGCCCGCCCGCCTACTGGGAACGCATTGCCGACATTCGCGCTGCGGTGACGATTCCGGTTATAGCCAACGGTGAAATTTGGACGGTGCAAGACGCCGCTGCCTGCCGCGCTGCTTCAGGCAGCGATAAGCTGATGATTGGCCGAGGTGCGGTAGCCGACCCGGGGCTGGGTTTGGCTATCAAAGCCCAGATGCGTGGTGAGCGGAGCGGTCAGTCTGAAGCGCAAACAGCAGCAGTAACCTGGTCAACGCTAATGCCCTTGGTGCTCGATTTTTGGCACATCGTTACTACCCGGCTAGACAGCAAAGCCCAAGCCGGGAGGCTTAAGCAATGGCTGAATTTTTTGCGCCGGCGTTTCCCCGAAGCGGAAGCGGCTTACCAGGCGCTCAAAACCGTGAACAGCCCGGCTGAAGTTGAAGCTTGGCTGCAGCAAAATTTGCAGAGCCAAGCTGCGCAGGCGCAGTGGGCTGAAGAGCAATTTAAAACGCTGATTGAGCAGGTTTAAATTGCTATTTATTCAGTAGCTGCTCGCGCCCATTTTCAATGCGCTGCAGCCCTATTTAATACTAATCGCCGAGCACCACGCCTTCACGCCGTGGGTCAGCGCCGCCGAAAAATCCGGTCGGCGTGCGCTGAATGGCCTGCAAGCCACTGGTCATGTTCTGCTCACGCACTTCAGCACCGCGCGCTTTAAGCGCCTCAACGGTGGCAGGTGAAAAGCGCTTTTCTTCCAGCAGGCTAGGGCCGTTGTTTGAGCCAAAGTTAGGCAGGTCAATGGCTTGCTGGGCGTTTAAGCCCCAGTTCAATGTGCCGTACAAAATTTTGGCGGTGTAGTGAATGATCAATGCGCCGCCGGGGCTGCCGCCGCTCATCACCACCTGGTTGGTGGCCTTGTCAAACACCAGCGTCGGCGCCATCGACGAGCGTGGGCGCTTGCCGGGCTGCACGCGGTTGGCAATCGGCTTGCCTTCAGCGTCGGTGGGGGCGTAGCTGAAATCGGTCAACTCGTTGTTAAGCAAAAAGCCGCCCGCTTTGCCGGTGCCGCCGTTAGTTAATTGGCGCGCGCCAAAGGCGTCTTCAATCGTGGTGGTCATGGCAAT
>JANMWH010000408.1:0-1963 GCA_031393945.1 Polaromonas sp.
ACTGTTTTCGCCCTCGCCAACCTCGCCGTCTTCTTCAAGGGCCCCACTGTTCGGCCCCACCACACCCGCCTGCAACGCCTCGAGCAGCATCAGGTATTCCTTGACAGACACCGGCAGCTTGGCCGAACGAAGGGTGTAGAAGAAGTCAATCAGCATGGCGAAATGTCACTCAGGTATTACGCGCGTGTTTTGTGCAAACCAGCCAGCAGTTGCGCCTTGGCCTCTGGCCATTCCCCAGTGCGCATGCTGTACATCACGGTGTCGCGGATGGTGCCGTCGCGGCGCATGGCGTGGCCGCGAATCACGCCGTCTTTTTGGGCGCCCAGTCGCTCAATGGCTTGTTGCGAGGCGAAGTTGAAATTGTCTGTGCGCCAACCCACTACATTGCAGCCCAGCGTTTCAAACGCGTGCGTCATTAGCAGCAGCTTGCAGGTGGAGTTGACGTGGGTGCGCTGGCAACGCGCGGCGTACCAGGTGTAGCCAATTTCAACGCGTTTAACGGCTGGCAAAATGTCGTGGTAACTGCTGCTGCCCAACACATCGCCCGTGTTCGCGTCAAGTACGGCAAAGGCAAAGCGGTCGCCAGCCTCGCGCATTTTTAAAGCAATTTGGATGTAGGCTGCGACGTTTTCAGGCTCGGGCACCGACGTTACGCGCAGGTTCCACAGCTCGCCGTCTTTGGCGGCGGCACGCAGGCCGTCTTCGTGTTCCAGCCCCAACGGTTGCAGCTTTACACCGCGTGATTCAAGCGTGATGGGATTTACAAAGGCCATGGTTAAAGGTCTTCTTTCTCGAGGGCTTCCTGTTTGGCTTTCTGTTGGCCACGCACGCGGCGGGCGATTTGCAGACCTAGCCCGCCTCCGATGCCCACCATCACAATGCCGGCAATCGTGGTGTTGCTGTAGCCCGCATCAAAAATATCAAACCCAAAAAGTCGGCCTAGCCAAAACGAAATCAGTGAGCCGCCAATAAAGCCGACCGCATCTGCAAAGCCATCTGCCAGCAATGATTTTGAATTCATGGTTTTTCTTTGTAATTGCCAGTTATCGGTTATCAGTTATCGGTTGTTACGCTGCATGAACACCAGTTTTTCAAAAAGTGTCACGTCCTGCTCATTTTTAAGCAACGCTCCCACCAGTGGCGGCACGCTGACCTTGTCGTCTTTGCTTTGCAGGGTTTCAAGCGAAATATCTTCGGCCACCAACAATTTAAGCCAGTCGAGCAGCTCACTGGTCGATGGTTTTTTCTTGAGGCCGGGCAAATTGCGCACTTCGTAAAAGGTTTTCATGGCCGCCGCGAGCAGCTCTTTTTTAAGCGTGGGAAAGTGCACATCCACAATTTGCCGCATCGTGTCCGCATCCGGGAACTTGATGTAGTGAAAAAAGCAGCGGCGCAAAAATGCATCGGGCAATTCTTTTTCGTTGTTTGACGTGATGAAAACCAGTGGCCGGTGCTTGGCTTTGATTAGCTCGCGCGTTTCATACACATAAAACTCCATGCGGTCGATTTCGCGCAGCAGGTCGTTCGGAAATTCAATGTCGGCCTTGTCAATTTCGTCAATCAGCAGTGCCACAGGTGTTTCGGATGTAAAGGCCTGCCACAACACGCCTTTGACGATGTAGTTGTGAATGTCTTTTACTTTCTCGCCGCCGTCGACGGTGGACAACTGCGAGTCGCGCAGCCGCGATACGGCGTCATATTCATACAAACCTTGCTGCGCCTTGGTGGTGGACTTGATGTGCCACTGCAGCAGCGGCATGCCCAAAGCTTCGGCAACTTCTTCTGCCAGCATGGTTTTGCCGGTTCCCGGCTCACCTTTGACCAGCAAGGGTTTTTTAAGTGTGGCCGCTGCGTTGACGGCCAACATCAGGTCTTGCGTGGCAACGTAGTTTTTAGATCCTTGAAATTTCATACTTTTGGTCGAATTAAAGCGAAGTGAAAGCCTGTTGGCTGAGTTTCTGGC
>JANMWH010000425.1:0-1669 GCA_031393945.1 Polaromonas sp.
GCCATCAAGCCTGCAGGCCCGCCGCCGATGATGACTGCCGTGCGTTGGCGAGGAGAGTTAGTAGAAGGCTGGGTCAAATAATCTTTCAAACTACACCATTTTAAATGCTATTAAATAATGAGCTGCTCGCGCCCGAATTTATTGGGCTACAGGCACTATTTATTCAGAAAAAGGCCGTTTTCAGGCACTTTTCTGAGGATTTGACCGACCTTGCCACGCCAAGTGCCCTGCCCTGGCCCATCGAACAGATAGCGCCGCAGCGCCTGGCTCAGCCTGCCGGCAACACGTTTCCATCAGCGGTCAAAAAAGCCGCTTTCACCGTTTGATCGGGGTAAATGCAACGCAACGCTGCTACATAGCTTTGCATCTTTTCTACCAGTTCGGCCTGGCGCTGCGGGTTAGATGCAGACTTGTAGTCCAGCACCCACCAGTGGCCGTTGTGCCCTGCGTCTTTGCGCTGCACCAAGCGGTCTAGCCTGAAGGTTTGGCCTTCGTGAATCAGCTCCACCTCGTTGCCGCGCCAGCTTAGCGCCGCGTCGTCCCACGCCCAAGCGCCAGCGCCATGGCGAATGCGGCCAGCCATTCCTTGCGCCTGGCTGGCTTGCTCCGCGCTAAGGGCAAACGCCTTGGCCACCTGGCTTATGGCGCCGCTTGACAAGTCGCCCCACTCCAGCAGGCGGTGCATGGCTTTGCCAATGCGGGCGCTGAGACTGTCTTGCTCGGCGGCGGCGATGGCCTCGCTTGCCTGCACGCCGATAAAAACCGGCAGCTCAGGCAGCGTGAAGGTGTTGTTTTGCCCTGCTGCCGCATCGATTTTTATGGCGGGCGCGGCTTGTAGGCTGTCTTGGGTGGCTGCCTCGTGCAGTCGCTGCCACCAGCTGTTGGGCGCAGCGCGGTACGGCTCAATTGACGACACCACCAACGTGTTTTTTGCGCGGGTAATGGCCACATAAAGCGCGTTGAGCTCTTCGCGCTGGCGCGCGGCTTGCTCGGCCGCCAAGGACGGCTGCGCGCAGGCGGGCGGCTGGCTTTCGCTGACCAAAAACACAAACTTTTGCGGGGCAGCAGCTTCACCGGGCCAGTCGATCAGCACGCTCATGCTCTCTGGATTGCGCGGCGCCGTGTCGGTGTCTAGCAGCAGCACGGTGTCAGCCTCGAGGCCTTTGGCGCCGTGAATGGTCAGCAAACGCACGGCGTGCGGGTTGACGGCGGCGGGTGCCTGCAGTCCACCCGCCTTCAGCGCCCGCACAAAAGCGTAGGGCGTGGCGTAGCGGCCACCGTCCAATTGCAAAGCCGCACTCAACAGTGCGCGCAGGTTAGACAACACTGCTGCGCGCCCAGCCTCAGGTGCCGCCTGTGCAAAGCGGGCGAGTACGTCACCAGCAGAATAAATCGCCTGCAGTGCATCATGCGGCGGCAATGCATCTACCAAGCTTTTATATTGAATAAACTTAGCTCGTAGCCCAATAAATTCAGGCGCGGGCAGCTCAGTATTTAATAGCACGTCATACCACGATTGCTGCGGGCTGGTTTTAGCCAGCACGATTTTTACCAGCGCGTCATCGCTCAGGTTAAACAGCGGTGAGCGCAGGGCTCTGGCCATCGACAGGTCGTGCGACGGCGACACCAGCACGTCGAGCAGCGCAACGATGTCCAGCACCTCGCAGCA
>JANMWH010000452.1:0-5432 GCA_031393945.1 Polaromonas sp.
AACCACAACGGCTCTGCGGGCAAGCTCAAAGCCTGCTTGACAGCTTGCGCGTGATAGTTGTTCCACAGCCCGATGAATTTGCTGGGTACGCAGGGCAAGGCTGTGGTGACATCCGCTAGCAAAAGCAACTGCCCCGTGCGCTCAAAGTCGCCAAACATGTCGCCTTGGCACACGGCGACTTGCGCGCCTTCAAGCAAGCCAAAGCCCAACTCCCCCTGCGCCTCGTAGCGCATCCATAGCCTGACGGTCATGCTGGTTTTGACTTCAAGCGGTTCAACACCGCACCAATCAATGGCCAAAACAGCATCAGCAATGCCAAACACGTGATGCTTGCCACCAGCGGGTTCGACACAAACACGAGCATGCTGCCGCTTGAGCCAAGTAATGATTGCCTGAAGGCGTTTTCTGCCATATCGCCAAGTACCAACGCCAACACCAACGGGGCCAGCGGGTAGTCGAGCTTTTTAAACACATAGCCCATCACGCCAAACCCCATCATCAGCCACACATCAAACATGGAGCTGTGCACCGTGTAGGCGCCTACCGCACAAATCACCAAAATGACCGGCGCGATGATGGAAAAGGGAATCCGCAAAATTGCGGCAAACCAAGGCACGGTGAGCAACACCACGATCAGCCCTGCAATATTGCCCAAGTACATGCTGGCAATCAGCCCCCACACAAAATCTTTCTGCTCTACAAACAGCAATGGCCCTGGCTGCAAACCCCACACCAGCAAGCCCCCCAGCAACACGGCGGCGGTAGGGGAGCCAGGTATGCCCAGCGTCAACATGGGCAGCAGCGCCGCAGTGCCCGCTGCATGGGCGGCGGTTTCAGGGGCAATAACGCCTTCAATATCGCCTTTGCCAAAGTTGCCTGGGGTTTTAGAAAAGCGTTTGGCAATGCCGTAGCCCATGAACGATGCAGGAGTTGCGCCGCCGGGCGTAATGCCCATCCAGCAGCCGACCGCTGCGCTGCGAATGTAGCTCAGCCAATAGCGCGGCAATTTTTTCCAGGTTTCCAAAACCACTTTGGCGTTGATCTTGCCGTCTTTGCCTTTGAAGGCCAAGCCTTCTTCCATCGTCAGCAAAATTTCGCCAATGCCGAACAGGCCAATCACTGCAATTAAAAAGTCAAAGCCTTTCATCATCGGCTCAAAGCCGAAAGTCAGGCGCAGCTGACCTGTGACGTTGTCCATACCAATAGCGGCCAGGGTGAAGCCGAGGAACATAGCGGCCAGCGTCTTCCAGGGTGCGCCTTTGCTCATGCCTACAAAGCTGCAAAACGTCAATAGTTGCACCGCAAAAAATTCAGGCGGTCCAAATTTAAGCGCGAACTTTGCCACCAGCGGCGCTAAAAAAGTAATCATCAGTACAGCTACAAACGCGCCGACAAAAGACGACGTGAACGCCGCGGTCAGCGCCTGCCCAGCGTGGCCTTGTTGGGCCATAGGGTAACCATCGAACGTAGTGGCTACCGACCAAGGCTCGCCGGGTATGTTGAACAAAATCGATGTAATTGCGCCGCCAAACAATGCGCCCCAGTAAATACACGACAACAAAATAATGCCCGACACCGGCGTCATGCTGAAGGTCAGCGGCAGCAAAATCGCTACGCCATTGGCACCTCCCAAACCCGGCAACACACCAATCAATATGCCCAAAACAATACCCAAAAACATCAGCCCGATATTCACCGGGGAAAGGGCCACGGAAAACCCCTGAAACAACGCTTGTATTTCTTCCACGCTAGTACCCCAAAGCAGCTTCTAGGGGGCCTTTGATCAGCGGCACCTTGAACCAGATTTCAAACATCACAAACAGCACGGCCACCACGATAAGAGACGTCAACGCTGATTTAAAAAGGCTGAACTTGCCTTGCCAGCGCATGAACACCGCAATAAAAATAACCGAGGCTACATACAAGCCCAGCCACTGCATGACTGCTACGTACACCAGGCACGGCAAAAAGATAGCCAGAACCAGCTTGATGGCTGGCCGCGACACAAACGACTCAGCTTTGCTTGATCTGAACGCCAGCCATAAGTTGACCGCGCTTGCCACGTTCATCAGCAAGCCAACGTAAAACGGAAAGTAGCCGCTTTGTGGGCCGTCAGCACCCCAACCTGCGCCGATCCGCGAGCTGTCCCACATGACTACGCTACCAATGATCAGGAAAAAAATCGCGGTGATGATTTCAAGCGTTCGTTTGGAGGCAGCGCTTGCCTCTGCTGCTTCGGGTGCTTCTTGTTGCATGAAATTCTTTGGTTTATTTAGCGACGAATCCGGCTTCTTGCATCAAAAGGCGGTGGCGAATTTCTTCGCTAGCGACCCAGCGCGCAAACTCAGCGCCTTCCATGAAGGTTTGGTTAAACGCGCCTTCGTCCATGAACTTCTTCCACTCTGCTGTGCCGCGTACTTTTTTCATCAGCTCGACGTAGTAAGCCGTCTGCTCTGGCGTCACGCCCGGCGCCATAAAAATGCCGCGCAACATCAGGTACTCCACATCCAGACCACCTTCTTTGCAGGTGGGAATGTCTGACCATGCCTTGTCGGCAATTTTGTCCTTGTAAGCCAAGCGCTTGCCGTCAAAAACACACAGGGGGCGCAACTTGCCGCCACGCCACTGCGCTACCGCCTCAATCGGGTTGTTCACCGTCGAGTCGACGTGCTTGCCTACCAGTTGCACGGCCACTTCGCCGCCGCCTTTGTAGGGGACGTAAATGAATTTGTTGCCACTGGACTTTTCAATCAGCGCAGTGATGATCTGGTCTTCTTGTTTGGAGCCAGTGCCACCCATTTTGAGTTTGCCGCCTGCTGCTTTGACAGCGGCTAGGTACTCTTGCGTCGTCTTGTACGGCGTTTCGGCGTTGACCCACAGCACAAACTCATCAAGCGCCAACATCGACACCGGCGTCATGTCTTTCCAGCTGAACGGCACACCCGTGGCCAGTGGCGTAGTGAACATATTCGACAAGGTAATAACGATTTTGTGCGGGTCACCTTTGGCGTTTTTGATCTCTAAAAAGCCCTCGGCGCCAGCGCCGCCCCCTTTGTTGACGACCACCATCGCTGTCTTCATCAAGTTGTTTTTGGTGATGATGCCTTGGATCAATCGCGCCATTTGGTCGGCACCGCCACCGGTGCCCGCAGGCACAACAAATTCAACGTTTTTCGTTGGTTGCCAAGCCGCGGCATGCGCTGCTCCTGCTACAACCAAAGCTACACTAATGGCTGATTTTGTGGCGAGGTTTAAAAAAGAAATCAAGCGCATGAATGGTCTCCTAAACATTGGAACAAACAGTTAAAAATCGAAACAGTCTTCAGTTTAACTGCCCGGTCCAAATAAATACCCCTTGGTTTGCGGGTAAAAACCCGCGCAAAGTGTGCTTTACGTGTCAATCGAACCCCTACTTATATTTGAATTAGCTGTGCTCGGCGTATGCAGCGGATTCATGGCCGGTTTGCTCGGCATTGGCGGCGGCATGATGATGGTGCCGTTTATTACCTTCATCATGTCCCACCGCGGTGTAGCGCCTGACCTGGCCGTAAAAATGGCCATTGCCACCTCAATGGCGACCATCATGTTCACCTCTGTTTCAAGCGTTTGGGCGCACCACCGGCAAGGAGCAGTGCGCTGGGACATCGTTAGACGACTTGCGCCCGGGGTTGTGGCCGGCAGCCTGCTAGGCAGCTTAGGCGTATTTGCGCTGATCAAAGGCGCTTACCTTGCGATCTTCTTTGGACTTTTCGTTGGCTTTTCTGCAACCCAAATGTTTCTTAACAAAAGGCCTGAGCCAACACGGCAGTTACCCGGCACCTACGGCCTGCTGGCGGCTGGGGGCTTGATAGGCTTTTTATCCGGGTTGGTAGGTGCAGGTGGCGCTTTCATCAGCGTGCCTTTTATGACCCGCTGCAATGTGGCGATTCGCAGCGCGGTCGCCACCTCGGCGGCAATCGGCTTTCCGGTAGCTGCGGCAAATGCTGCAGGCTACATCGTAAGCGGCTGGACGTTGGGCAACCTACCAGAAGGCGCATTTGGCTATGTTTGGCTGCCAGCATTGCTCATCATTGCCCTGTGCAGCTTTTTAACTGCGCCGCTGGGGGCCAAGGCATCACACACGTTGCCGGTGGGCGGCCTTCGGCGCATTTTTGCAAGTATGTTGTATGCGCTGGCTTTTTATATGCTTTACAAAGGCCTGACAGGTTAGCTAAAAGTCGGCGCGGGCATCACCACCATTCCGTCGGCATCGGCATACAGCCAATCACCCGGACTGATTCGCACGCCTTGTATTTGAACGGTCACGTCGCACTGCCCGGCGCCCAGCTTATCAGTCGGCAAAGGGACAGCCGCCAGCGCGCGTATGCCAACGCTGCACTGCGCCAGCTCGGCCACATCGCGCACGCAACCATCAACGACCACGCCGGCCCAGCCATTTTTTGCCGCAGCCGCACCCAGGTTGCCGCCCAACAAAGCGCGGCGAAGCGACGCACCGCCGTCGACCACCAGCACCCGTCCCTTTCCGGCGGTTTCAACGGCAGCTTTGACCAGCGAGTTGTCTTCAAAACACTTCACGGTAGCTACTTCACCGCTGAATTTCTGCAGGCCACCGAAATCTTTAAACACAGCCGCAAGCACCCTGAAGCGGCCTGACAAATCATTTTTATGAGCGTCGCATAAGTCACAGGTTGCAAATTTCAGCGGAACATCTTGAGCCATTGCTATGCCTTTTGTCAGAAGAAGCTTGCTATTTTCTGCTCTTAAAGAGGTAGCAAGAGATGAGATTTTGCTGGTTAGAGGCAAATATGCATCAGAAACGGCCTAAAAAGCAGTTTCCCCCTATGAAAATAGCGTTTTCTCCAGTAGCATCCGCAATGCCGCGAGGAAGTAGTTATCTCACGCGGTGATTTAACAACTTCTAGAAGGAAAATCAATCATGGCAACTGCAAAAAAAGCACCGGCTAAAAAAGCGCCTGCAAAAAAGGCTGCTCCGGCAAAGAAAGTAGCTGCGAAGAAAGCAGCTCCAGCGAAAAAGGTAGCCGCTAAAAAGGCAGCTCCTGCCAAGAAAGTAGCCGCTAAAAAAGCAGCACCGGCGAAAAAAGCAGCCGTTAAAGCGGCGCCTGCTAAAAAACGCACCCCGAACGCAGCGTTCATGAAGGCATTGACACTGAGCCCGGCTTTGGCCGCAGTGTTGGGCGACAAGCCACTGCCGCGCACTGAGATTGTCAGCAAGCTGTGGGTCTACATCAAGGCCAACAAGCTGCAAGACAGCATCAACAAGCGCATGATCAACGCCGACGCCAAGCTCAAAGCCGTCTTCGGCAAAGCCCAAGTGTCGATGTTCGAGATGGCCGGCCTGATCGGTAAGCACGTCAAGTAATCTGCTTTAGAGCTAGAGACTAAAAAGCCGGCAAAAGCCGGCTTTTTTTATG
>JANMWH010000460.1:0-1771 GCA_031393945.1 Polaromonas sp.
CTGCGCAATCTCGTCGGCCAGATTGAAGTCTTGCGGCTGAATGGCGACACGTGCCATAGCTACTACCCGCCCGTGACGGGTGGGAAAAACGCCACTTCGCAGCCCGGCGTTAGCTCAGACGATTCGTCGCTCATGACATGGCCCAAAGCCATGCGCACTGCCCTGTTGCGGCCAAGGCAGCTGTAGGCATCGCCCAGCGACAGCAATTCATCACGCAGGTCGGCCAGCGTGCTGGCGTTTGTGTCGCGCTGCTCAGTTGCGTGGCCAATCGCCTCGCGAATAGAGGCAAAGTATTTGATGGTTACTTGCATAGCTACCTTCCTCAAGCCATCAATGAAGCGAACGAAATGAACTGAACGGCGTCGCCATGCGCGATGGTTTGCCCCGCGGGGTGATCAACCAGGCCATCGCCCCAGACGGTAGATGTGAGCACGCCCGAGCTTTGGTTGTTGAACAAGTCCAAACCACCCGCCAAATTGTGCTTGACTCGCAGAAATTCTCGCCTTTTATCGGCTTTGGGCCAATCAAAATGGGCCCGAACAGCTATTGATTGAGGAGCAAGCTGGGTTGCGCCCTGCAGCTTCAAAATAAACGGCCGCACCAATAAAACAAAGGTGACAAAGCTGGACACCGGGTTGCCAGGCAGCCCAATAAAATGCGCCGTTTTGAGCTTGCCGTAGGCAAAAGGCTTGCCGGGCTTGATTGCGATTTGCCACAGCGTTAACTCGCCCAGCGCCTGCACAGCGGGTTTGATATGGTCTTCTTCACCGACTGATACTCCGCCGCTGGTCAGCACCAGGTCGTGCCCTACGCTGGCGGCATCAAGCGCGGCGATGGTGGCATCTAACTTGTCCGGAACGATGCCCATGTCTGTGACCACGCAGCCCAAGCGCTGGAGCAAAGCGCGTAAAAAGAAGCGGTTAGAGTTGTAAATAGCGCCAGGTTTCATGTCGCCAGGGGCCACGTCACCGGGCATGACCAGTTCGTCACCGGTTGAAAATAAGGCCACCCGCACACGCGGCGCTACAGGCAATTGCGCAAAGCCAATACTTGCCGCCAAGCCAATTGATGCGGGCGCAAGGCGCTCCCCTTTACATAGCACGGCTGAACCCAGTCGAACGTCTTCGCCTTGCCTGCGAATGCACTGGCCCGACTTGGGCGAGCTAGGGAGCCGCAGCGCGGTTCCATCGACCACGCAGTCTTCTTGCATCACAACGGCATCAGCGCCTTCGGGAATAGGGGCGCCGGTAAAAATACGAGCGGCGCTCATCGCCCCCAGCGCTTGGCCAACGCTGCCCGCAGCCACGCGCTGGTTGACGGCAAATGGGGTTGCGCTGCTTTGCCAGTCGCTGCTGAGCACCGCGTAGCCGTCCATGGCGCTGTTGTCATGCACTGGCACGTTCAATTCGGCAACCAAATCGCGCGCCAGCACGCGGCCATCGGCATCGAACGTACTGACGGATTCGACCTGGTCGAACGGCGCGGCATGGGCCAGCAGCTCAGCCAGTGCTTCGGCTAATGGCTTGAGTGGTTTAAATGGGGCGCTGGTTGCTGGAGCGGTCATTGCGTCACCTCAGTGCATGTCAAATGAATACGCAAACCGCTCGTGGTTTGCCAATAAATAGTCAGCCACCAGTTCAGCGTTGTTGATGTCGAGTATTGGCCGCTGGGTGGCGTGCGATTTGGTTGCCGAATTGAACGTGCCAGTGCATGACAACAGCGCCATGGACGGCTACGCGGTGCTCAGCAGCGACTGGCAAAGCAGCGCAAC
>JANMWH010000465.1:0-3236 GCA_031393945.1 Polaromonas sp.
GCATTGGTTGCGCCCGGCCCGCGCGTGACCATGCACACGCCCGGCCTGCCAGTCAGCTTGCCATGTGCCTCGGCCATGTAAGCCGCCCCGCCCTCTTGCCTGCAGGTGATGAAGCGAATTTGATCTTGACGCGCGTGCAGGCCATCCAGCACAGCGAGGTAACTTTCACCCGGCACGCCAAAAGCATGGGTCACGCCTTGGGCAATCAGGCAGTCAACTATAAGGTGCCCGGCGAGCTGTGCTGTCATTGGCGACGCTTGATTCTGCGGTGGGTTCTTATTCTGGGGTGCTGCTGTCGCCGTCGTCACCACCGGCTTCAAGCGCTTGGCGGGCCAGTTCTTCATCGCTGAGTGGTGGTGCTTGCTCAAGTGCCGCCAGCTCGTCTAAAAACGCTTGTGTTGGCTGCTCGTGTTCAAGCAGTACTTCTTCAAGCTTTTGCAGGCCAGTTTCCACATGCACCGACGGTGAATGAAGCTGGGTAGGGGGCACGGGAAACTTTTCACCCAGCTCGTGCTTCAGCGCTTCTGATTTGCTTTCAACCCAGCTTGCAAAGTCACCGTCTTTCGGTGTGTCTGATGCGTTGGAATTATTCATAAGTACCCCTGTTTGCGTCGTCTGATTTGAACTCGACCGGAACAAACCTTGTTCGCCTCTTGATTATGGACGCTTGCAAACCATGTCGAATCAACGCCAACAGGTCGAGCAGGAAGTGCCCCACCAAACGTCACAAAACCGTCACTGACGGCTTATACATTGAACCTGTCTAGCAACAAATAAATTGACACCCCCAGCAATGAAAGTCATGATGATGCAAAAACCTCATTCGCCCTATTTGATTATGTGTACAAGCGCCCTTATCGCGGCAGCCGTTGTGGTGGCCTGCGGCGGCTCAGATTCATCGCCCGTAACAACACCTGTTAGCGTCGAACCGGCGCTGTTCACTGTTAAGGTTATCGGCTTTAACGACTACCACGGCAACCTTGAGGCGGCTGGCACGTTTGGTACCAGCACCGCAGTAATTGCCGCTAACCGCCCGCCTGTCGGTGGCGCAGATTTCCTTGCTGCGCATGTGGCGGCGTTAAAAAAGCAAAACCCTTTGAATGTGGTGGTCGGCGCAGGTGACTTGATCGGCGCGACGCCGCTGATTTCATCGCTTTTTTCAGACGAACCATCAGTTGAAACGCTAAACCTCATTGGTCTTGAGTTTTCATCCGTGGGCAACCACGAATTTGACAAAGGCTCGGCTGAATTGTTGCGCCTTCAAAATGGTGGCTGCAAACAAACTGCTGGCGCAGCAGACCCGAACAGTTGCAAGGGCGCAGCTGTTGGCACGCCAGTCCCTTTTGAGGGTGCTAAATTCAAATGGCTTTCAGCCAACGTGGTGCAAACGTCCACCGGGAAAACGCTGCTGCCCGCCTACGGTGTCAAAACTTTTAATGGCGTGAAAATGGCTTTTGTTGGCATGACATTAAAGGCAACGCCAAGCATTGTGACCCCAACTGGCGTTGCCGGGCTGGAGTTCAAAGATGAAGTTGCTACGGTAAACGCACTGATTCCCGAACTACAAGCGCAAGGCATTGAAGCGATTGCCGTGTTGATTCACGAAGGCGGCACCCAAACGGGTACGACGTTTGACATCAACGCCTGCGAGGGCAACATGGCCAACACAGCCATTGCCGCGATTGTCAAACAGCTCGACAACGCGGTTGACTTCGTGGTCAGCGGCCACAGCCACCAGGCCTACAACTGCCAGCTGCCCAATGCCAAAGGCCGCAGTATTTTGGTGACCAGCGCCAGCTCGCAGGGCCGGTTGTTGTCGGATATTGACATTACCTTGAACCCAGCTACCCGCGACGTGACCGCTGCAGTGGCCACCAATCGCCTGGTGGTGCGTAACGACCCTGCAATCCTTGCTGATGCCGCTGTTGCGAAAGTCGTCAAGGGTTACAGCGACCTGATCGCGCCGATTGCCAACGTGGTCATTGGCTCAATTTCAGCGAACGTGCCCAACACCCGAATTGACGGCGCCTGCAACAATCCAGCGGGAAATTTGATTGCCGATGCGCAGCTGGCCGCAACGCAACCGGCCAACTTTGGTGGCTCGGTGGCCGCGTTTATTAACGGCGGCGGCGTGCGTGATGCAGGCTTTATTTTTGCAGGCAGCACAGCCGGGGAAGGCGACGGCAACGTTACCTACCGCGAAGCCTTCACGGTGCAGCCATTTGGCAACACGCTGGTTGCCATGTCACTTACCACCAGCAACATCAAAGATTTTCTGGAAGAACAGTTTGCCGGTTGCCTCGGGCAAGCCGCTGACCGCACGCGTTTTGCACTGCCCTCTGCCGGCTTCAAGTACACGTGGGATGGCACCAAATCGTGCGGCGCCCGCATCAGCAACGTGACGGTTCGCACCGCTTCTGGTGTTGAAACCTTGGTCGATGCATCAGGGGTGGTACAAAACCCAACCAAAAGCTACCGCATCACGGTGAACAACTTTATGGCCGACGGCGGCGACGGCTACAAAACTCTTATTAAAGGCACATCGCGTTTGGGTGGCTCGCAAGACATTGACGCACTGACAGCCTATTTTTCCGGCAACTTCAAAGCGCCCAAGCCTGCTTACATGCCTGGCCTGAACAGCAACACGCTTGATGACGGCACAGCGCGCATTAACCGCGTGGGCAAGGTCAGCACTGTTTGCCCGGGCGGCGCCGACGTGAACCCGTAACCCAATATGGCCTTGCATTGAAAGCCAAAGATTGATAGCGCGATTCACAATGTTGTTGCTGGCGGCAACAGCGATAACTGCGAACAGCCAAGCAACCACCAGCGACGAAAAACTTCGGCTGTTGATGGAGCGAAGCAGCAAGCAAGCGGCTGGGAGTGCGCCAGTACAGTCAGCGGCGGGGTTGCCCCCTGAACGATTAAAAGAACGTGCCGAGCTGCTTGTCAAAGGTGAGCTTGACCTGGCCAATCTTCATGTAGACGCCGCTCAACAAGCGTTTGAAAAAGCAGCTCTAATTCTGCACGCGGCAGACTCTGAAATGGCGCTGGTGCGAAGCTACATGCAAGCAGGTGACTATAGGCGAGCACTCAGCTTTGGCGCGCACACCGCTGGCGCCCACCTGGACGTGGTGGGCGGCACGGCGCTGTATGCGTGGCTGCTCAATGTGGGCGGCCAAGAGGCCGTTGCCCAGCGGTTGCTTGACGACACATTGACCCGCATGCCCAACAGC
>JANMWH010000470.1:0-2072 GCA_031393945.1 Polaromonas sp.
GCCGCTGTGCTGCAAAACCAGCTCAATGATTTCGCGCAGCGTGCTGCCGGTAGTTTGCTCGCGCATCACGTCAATTTTGGCGACAAACGCGCCAATGTTTGCGCCCGCTTTACCCGCCACAGCGCTAACTGCATCGTGCAACGAGCAGCCCGAGGTTTTGGCAATGTCTTGCAGTTGCTCCAGGCTGCGCGCGCCAATGCCGCGCGGCGGGAAGTTAACCACCCGCATAAAGCTGGTGTCATCGTTCGGATTCTCCAGCAGGCGCAAATAGGCGAGTGCATGTTTGATTTCAGCACGTTCAAAAAACCGCAGGCCACCGTACACGCGGTAAGGCAAACCGGCGTTGAAAAGCGCCGTTTCCATCACCCGGCTTTGCGCGTTGCTGCGGTAAAGCAGCGCAATTTCTTTGCGCTCGGTGCCGTCACGTACCAGTTGCTTGACCTCATCAACAAACCACTGCGCCTCGGCAAAATCACTCGGCGATTCATGCACCCGCACCGGCTCGCCTGGCCCGGCCTCGGTGCGCAGGTTCTTGCCCAAGCGCTTGGTGTTGTGGCTAATCAGCTCGTTGGCTGAATCCAGAATATTGCCAAAGCTGCGGTAGTTGCGCTCTAGTTTGATTTGGTGCGTTACTGCAAACTCCCGCACAAAATCTGCCATGTTGCCCACCCGCGCACCCCTGAAGGCGTAAATGCTCTGGTCGTCGTCACCCACCGCAATTACTGAGCCGCCTTGCATGGTCGGCAACTCGCCTTCTGCACCCTGCCCGGCCAGCATTTTGATCCACGCGTATTGCAGCTTGTTGGTGTCTTGAAACTCGTCAATCAAAATATGCCGAAAGCGCCGCTGGTAATGCTCACGTATCGGTGCGTTGTCCCTAAGCAGCTCGTAGCTGCGCAGCATCAGCTCGCCAAAGTCGACCACGCCTTCGCGCTGGCATTGCTCTTCATACAGCGCATAAATTTCAATCTTCTTGCGCATTTCTTCATCACGCACGGGCACATCTTTCGGCCGCTGGCCGTCTTCTTTGCAGCCCGCAATAAAGTACATAAGCTGCTTGGGCGGAAAGCGTTCGTCGTCAATATTGAACTGCTTGCACAGGCGCTTGATGCTCGACAACTGATCTTGCGTGTCCAAAATCTGAAACGTTGATGGCAAATTGGCCAGTTTGTAGTGCGCCCGCAAAAACCGGTTGCACAGGCCATGAAAAGTGCCAATCCACATGCCGCGCACGTTTACCGGCAGCATGCTGGTCAGCCGCAACATCATTTCTTTGGCGGCCTTGTTGGTGAACGTGACCGCCAAAATACCGCCGGGCGACACCTGCCCGGTTTGCAGCAGCCAGGCGATGCGGGTGGTCAGCACACGGGTTTTGCCAGAGCCAGCCCCGGCCAATATTAACGCGTGAGTCGCGGGCAGCGTTACAGCGGCGAGTTGCTCAGGGTTGAGATTGTGAAGCAAAGGAGAAGTGGGCGCGGAGTCAAAAAGCATGAGGTATTGTAGAAAGGTGCTGAAAAGGGTCAGAAATCATCAAAAAGGCCCTTTTTAAAGCATCTTTTAGCCTTATAGCCCAATAAATACGGGCGCGAGCAGCTCCTAAAACTATAGTAAATAGCATTGGCAAACCGACTTCGCTGGGGTAGAAAAGTGTGAACGTTCAGAGCCTTCACTTTGCAGGACACTTTTTAAAAATCAGTTAGTAAAGCGCCTAAAATCGGACACCGGGCCCAAGCGACAAGCGCCCGGTTTTTTTATGTCCGCAGCCAAAGCGGACGTAAAAACCGGGCATCTCCCAAGCGCCTTCTGTTGAACAGTTTGATAAACAGTTTTAAAGGCTTGGGAATCATGGAAATTTTTGACTACGTGAACATCCTGCTGCTGCCGCGCAAATGCCGCGTTGACAGCCGGTCTGAATGCGATGCCGGAGTAGAACTGGGTGGGCGTACTTTTCGCATCCCCGTCGTGCCGGCAAACATGAAGACGGTCATCAATGAAGACATTTGCGTGTGGATGGCCAAAAACGGCTACTTTTATGTGATGCATCGTTTTGACCTGGACAACCTGGCCTTCGT
>JANMWH010000485.1:0-2221 GCA_031393945.1 Polaromonas sp.
GCGGCGCGGGCAAGAGCTGAGCCCAACGGCGGCGGTGCGGTTCCCTTGATGGGTACGGGCGAGCAACGCACCAGCGGCTTTTTGCGTGGTGCCCGCGCGTGGAACATGGTCGGCCCAGCGCCGCAAGCTGCGCCAGTTGCAGTTGATGCCCGCACGCATGATTTGTGGACCACGCCGCACGGCGTGATCAAGGCGGCGCTGGCAAACAAGAGCACCGCAACCCAGCGCAACGAGTCAGGCCGAGTCATGACGGCAGTGTCATTCACCATGCCCGGGCAAATGAAGGCGACTGCCTGGATCAATGAGGCTGGGCTGGTTGAAAAAATCGACTCCGTAATGCCGCACCCAGTCAGCGGAGACACCGTTTCAAGCATCAAGTTTTCGATGTACCAAGACATCAGCGGCGTGAAGTTTCCGATGCGCATTGAACAAACCATGGGCGGCTTCCCGGTGCTGGACCTGACGGTGACTGAAGTTAAACCCAACTCCGCTGGCCCTGTCGAGGTCCCCGCGCTGGTGATGGCGTTTACCGAAAATATTGTTGCAACCAAGGCAGCTGAAGGGGTGTGGCACCTGGCGGGCGGCTCGCACAACAGCGTGGCCATTGAAATGAAGGACTCTGTTTTGGTGGTGGAAAGCCCGCTGTACGACGGGCGCGCAATGCCGATGTTGGCTGAAGCGAAAAAGCTCGCCGCTGGCAAGCCGATTGCCTACGTGGTGAATTCTCACCATCACTTTGACCACGCGGGCGGCTTGCGCAGCGCAGTAGCCGAAGGCGCAACGGTTGTCACCAGCGAGTTGGCGCGGCCGTTTTTTGAGACCACTTTGGCCAACGGCAACACCGTCAAGCCCGATGCGCTGCAGCTGTCCGGCAAGAAGGCCGTGGTGATGGGGGTTAACGGCAAACGCAGCTTTACCGATGGCAGCCGTACGGTGGACGTGTATTACATCGAAGGCAGCGTGCATGCCGAGGGCTTTTTAATGGTGCACTTGCCAAAAGAGAAAATTCTGATTGAGGCAGACGCCTACACCCCAGGAGCACCGAACAGCCCGCCGCCTGCCAAGCCGAATGATTTGCACGTGAACCTCGTGGCAAACATTGAGCGTTTAAAACTCGGCGTTGAGCAGATTTTGCCGCTGCATGGCCGAATCGTGCCAGTTGCAGAACTGTATGCTGCCATTGGCAAAAAGTGAGCTTTTTATGAACTTTTCAGCCCTCTAGCCCAATCAATTAAGGCGCGAGCAGCTATAATAGTAATAGCAAAAAAGTCTTTGATTCATCGAGTTTTTCTTGCGGGCAGCTCGTTCTGAAGGGCGTTAGCCTAAGTAGGCTGTTGCGTTTTTACCCCAGTGCAAGCGCGGGCCGCAGCGCTTCATTGATTGGACTGGCTCGCCCATCTTCGGCGTGCATACAGGCCCACAAAAGCACACCCCAGCACCAACGCAAACCAGCCGACCACTGCGGACTGGGCAACGATGCCCTGCATGCCCGGCGACGTAATGAAGTAGGGCGAAACGACCACGCCCAAGCCAATCAATAGGCACAAAATGCCTTTTATGGCCAGCTCGTTATTAACCGCTGCGCGGTAAGTTTTAGCCGGTTTCTGAGCGGGTGCGCTGGGAAGTGGCATGGTGCAATTTGATTGGAAGAGTCAACGCAGCCGATAATACGCGGTGCTAACGAAAGATTTTTAACAATGGCGATTCAGTGGTTTCCAGGGCACATGTACCTGACGCAAAAGGCGATAAGTGAACGCATCAAAGAAATTGATGTGGTCATCGAGCTGCTGGATGCGCGCCTGCCAGGCTCTAGTGCCAACCCCAAGCTGACCGAGCTCACGGCTTCGCGCCCGACATTAAAGGTGCTAAATAAACAAGACCTGGCCGATCCAGCCGTGACTGTGCAGTGGTTGGCGCATTACAACGCGATGCCGAATACCAGCGCCATTGAGCTTGATGCCAGCGAGACTGCGCCCGCCCGCAAACTGATTGCCGCCTGCCACGCGCTGGCGCCGCTGCGCGGCAGCATGGTCAAACCCCTGCGTGTGCTGATTTGCGGCATACCCAACGTGGGCAAGTCAACATTGATCAACACCCTGACGGGCAAGCGCGCGACCAAAACGGGCGATGAGGCAGGCATCACTAAAATTGAACAACGTATTGTGCTGGCCGATGGTTTTTACCTGTGGGACACACCCGGCATGCTGTGGCCCCGAATCAT
>JANMWH010000003.1:0-2698 GCA_031393945.1 Polaromonas sp.
CTGGTGCCGGCTTCGCGTTCAATTTCGCGGTCGAGCTCAATAAAAGGCACACCGCGCTCGTTGGCCAGTTGCGCGCCCAGCGTAGATTTACCCGCACCGCGCAGGCCAATCAACGCTACGCGTTGCTCGCGGCCCTGCGCAGCGACCAAATCAAACGTGCCGCCGAGCAATGCATGGGCTTGGTCAAGTTGCGAATCGTCAAGCCGTGCCAGCAAGCCCTGGGCTCTAGCCAACGCAGGCCGCGGGGCGTCTTGCAGCAAGTCAATCACCGTGATGTTCAGTGCGCGCGCTGCGGCTTCGAGCGAGTTGATCGACACATTGCCTTTGCCGCCCTCAACGTCAGCCAGAAAACGCTCGCTTAAACCTGAGTCAGCCGCCAATGCCTTGCGCGTCATGCCGCGCCGGGCACGCCAGGCGCGAACACGGCTACCTAGCTCAACCAGCGTGGCGTTAACTTGGGTGTCAATGGTTTCTGGTCCTGCGCTCATAAATTGCAGTATACTTCAGGCAAGTCACCCGTCAAGCAGTTTATTGCATTTTTTCTCAAGGCTAAAAAATGAAACTCAAAATTTTGGTAGGCACTATGACCAGTACTGCCGACTACGTTGCGCAAGCCATACAAATGGATTGTGCAGACATGGTTGACAGTATTGAGATTGACCTGATGGACAACCTTGACATCAGCACCTTCAGTGCCGACAAGGCAAAGGATGCAATATATCTCATCTGCACTTCGACTTACGGCCAGGGTGATGTGCCTGACAACGCACGCGCACTGTACGAGTCGATGGGCGCAGCGCCTGCGTTTTTAGGCCACGTCAAATACGGCGTAATTGCGCTCGGTGATCGAACCTACCTGCAAACCTTTTGCTTTGGCGGCAAAAAGTTTGATGAGCGATTGACGGATTTGGGCGCACAACGCATCGGCGAAATTTACTGCCACGACGCCAGCCTAGGGACCATGCCTGAAGAAGAAGGAACCGCCTGGTGCAGGCAGTGGCTGGCCGAGGCTTTGCAGAGCGCCGCGACTGCCTAGAACGACAAAACAGGCGGTTTTTAGGTATTAAATAGGGCTGTAGACCAATAGATACAGGCGCGAGCAGCTATAAAAATAGTAGTGGTTGATCAACAACCCACGGAGACAAAGCATGAATCTCAGCACAGCCGACCACCGCGCAAAGCCGCCGTACATCACTGTTCCGCGCCAGTACAACGCTGCGCATGACTTGCTGGCGCGCAATGCCGCTTGGCCGCAAAAAACCGCCTTCATCAACGCCATCAGCGGTGACAAGCTCAGCTACGGCGAGCTGACCCAGCAAGCACACCGGTTTGCCAACGCTCTGCAAGCCCAAGGCTTTGCACCTGAAAGCCGCGTGTTGATCGCCATGCTCGATACACCTGACTGGCCAGTTGTTTTCCTCGGCTGCATCTTGGCGGGCGTGGTGCCCGTAGCTGCCAACACCCTTCTGACCACGGCTGATTTTGAATTCATGTTGCGCGACTCGCGCGCGCAGGGCTTGGTGGTGTCTGGTGCGCTGCTGCCCGCTTTTGAGCCGTTGATTGGCCACATCGACACTTTAAAAACAGTCATCGTTGCGGGTGAGCCAAAAAACGCTGTTTTAGGCCCAAATTCAGCATTAAATCAGCCACTAGCCCCCTTAATACGGGCGCAAGCAGCTACGCAAAACATAGCAGATACATCTGCCGATACCTCAGCGGATGACATCTGCTTTTGGTTGTATTCCAGCGGATCAACCGGCACACCCAAAGGCACAGTGCATTTGCACAGCCACCTGATTCAAACTGCTGAACTGTATGGGCGCGGCGTGCTGGGCATACAGCATTCGGACATTGTTTATTCAGCCGCCAAGCTGTTTTTTGCGTACGGCCTGGGCAATGCGTTGACCTTCCCCATGGCAGTGGGTGCAACCACAGTGTTGCTGCCCGCGCGGCCTACGCCAATGGATGTTTTCATCATCCTCAAAGACTACAAGCCCACTATTTTTTACGGCGTGCCCACGCTGTACGCCGCGCTGCTGGCCGACCCGGCACGGCCTGCGAAGTCTGAAGTGGCCCTGCGCGTGTGCACCAGCGCAGGCGAAGCGCTGCCCGCTGAGATCGGTAAAAAATTCACCGCGGCATATGGCGTAGAAATTTTGGACGGCATTGGTTCCACCGAGATGCTGCACATCTTTTTAAGCAACCGCCCCGGCGCGGTGCGCTACGGCACCACAGGCCAAGCTGTGCCGGGTTACGCGTTGCGCATAGTCGGCGACGACGGTAAAGACTGCGCGGTGGGCGAAATTGGCGAGCTGCACATCAGCGGCCCTACGTCCGCGATCATGTACTGGAACAACCGCGCCAAAACCAAAGCCACCTTTGCAGGCGACTGGACCAAAAGCGGCGACAAATACACGTTAGATGCTGACGGCTACTACACCTATGGCGGGCGCAGCGACGACATGCTGAAAGTTGGCGGCATTTACGTGTCGCCGTTTGAAGTGGAGGCTTGTCTGATGACGCACGCCGCGGTGCTAGAAGTCGCCGTGATTGGCGTGCAAGACGCTGACGAGCTGGTCAAACCCAAGGCGTATGTCGTTTTTAAATCAGGCCAAAGCGCGAGCGTTGATGAGCTGAAACTTCACGTCAAGCAGCACCTGGCGCCGTACAAATACCCGCGCTGGTTTGAGTTTGTAGC
>JANMWH010000421.1:0-6354 GCA_031393945.1 Polaromonas sp.
GCGCCCACCAGTGCGTTCAGCGTTTGCTCTTTGTTGGCGTCCGGCAAAATAATGGCGTGGTTTTTTGCGCCCATCATGCACTGCACGCGCTTGCCTGATGCAGACGAACGGTGGTACACATGCGTGCCGACTTTGGTTGAGCCGACGAATGACACCGCCTTGATATCTGCATGGTCGCAGATGGCGTTGACGACTTCTTCACCGCCGTGCACCACGTTCAGCACGCCGGGTGGGATGCCTGCTTCAATCGCCAACTCAACCAGGCGCATGGTGCTCATTGGGTCTTGCTCAGACGGCTTGAGCACAAAGGTATTGCCGCAGGCAATCGCCATCGGGAACATCCACAGCGGAATCATGGCCGGAAAGTTAAACGGCGTGATGCCCGCGCACACGCCCAGCGGCTGCTGCACAGTGTAGGTGTCAACGCCGGTGGCCACATTGTTGGCCAGCTCGCCCATTTGCAGGCTGCCGATGTTGGCAGCTTGCTCAACGACTTCAAGGCCGCGAAAAATATCACCCTCAGCATCAGGCAGTGTCTTGCCTTGCTCAGCTGTCAAAATGGCGGCCACTTCTTTCATATTTTCACGAATCAGCTGCTGGTACTTCAAGAAGATGCGGGCGCGAACGCCGATAGGCGCATGGCGCCAGGTTTTAAACGCTTCTTTGCCCGCAGCCACGGCTGCATCAACTTCAGCGGCGGTAGCCATTGGCACGCGGGCCAGCACCTGCTGCGTGGCCGGGTTGATGATGTCGCGCCACTCGGTGGTTTTGGATTCGATAAATTTGCCGCCAATCAGCAACTTGACGGTGGGAATGGACTTGGCCGCAGTTGCTGTGGCTGCACTGGATTTGGGCGGAGTGGCGGTGGCGGTGTTCATGAGAATCTCCAGGTGGGGTGAATGATGTTCAGAATGCTATTGTTTCAGGAGCTGCTTGCACCCGTATCGTTTGGCAAAAGCCGCTAAAAGACTTGCATTTACCGGGCGTTTTGCTGCTTAGCCAAATATCATACGCGCTACAACCCGCATCGCGCTGACGCGGGGCGATGTGATTCAGCAAAAGCTCCGCTGGAGACCGCGTTTGCCGGCTGTACTTGATAGCCAGACTTCTGGCCAAGTACCGCTTCAACTTGCAACTTGTCAAAGTCACCGCGCTGAGCGAGCGAGTGGAGGACACCGTCTTGACAGGCGGGCCGAAGCTGCAGAAAAACCTCGCGCAGATTTATATTGAAACTGAGTTGCTGGCGGCAGTGAATGCATGAAAATTCTGACGTCAACCGCCTAAGCCAATTCTGGACAAGCAAGCAGGGTCAGGAAAAAGCGCCCGACCTTCCAATTTCGTAAACAGCCGAAACAGCGCCACAAATGGGCCTTGACGTTAAGATTTTTGTGCGAGCTATGACCTCTCATCTAATAGCTAAATGTGATGATGAAAGACCTAACTCTAAATTCCTTCGAATCCGCTCCGGGTGCGGCGGCGGCGAGATCGATTCGGTGATGAGCGACAAAGACGGCACGCTGGTTTTTATAGAAGTGCGCTACCGCACCAGCGCCTCGCACGGCGGCGCGGAGGCCAGCATCAGCGCGGTGAAGTAGCGGCGTATCCTGTTTGCCGCGCGGCATCATTTGACCCGGTACAGAACCTTGCCGCTGTGCCGCTTTGATGTGGTGTTGGTGAATGGGGCGCTGGCGAGTGATGTGCCTCCGGCTATTGAATGGCTGAGGTCTGCGTTTGATGCGTTTTAGCTTGTGTACTGCTTTGACCAGAAGCGACTCATAGACTAGGTAATGCTGAAGTGCAGCGCTGCATAAACGACAGCGCTCTAGGCGAGGGATGAAAAGGCCTGCAGCCTTGAAGCTTGCGTTGCACAGCACGCCAGCAAGGGCATCATGCCAGCTAAGTTGTTTTGGGCATGGGAACTACACTACGGCGCTTCGGCAAAGCACTTCAAACAGAATCAATGTGGTGCTGGCAGAGTTGTAAAACTAGCTTGAAATTTATGACAACAAAAGACCTGATCCCGTTCACCCTCTCTGTTACTCGTGCAGCGATGAACCAAAATAATCATGAGTGCTAAAAACTCAGATAGCGGGATTGCGAGCCAAACGGGCCGCTACCCAGCCCTGGACGCCATGCGGGGTGTGGCTGTGTTGATGGTGGTGTACGACCACCTCTTCGCGGTCGGAGGGGAGCGATTTGCTGGCAACGCGTTCCCACCCGCCAACACAGTGCGAAACTGGGTCAGCACGCCGCTGGGCATCATCCAAGACTTCGGGTGGTTCGGCGTCTGCCTGTTTTTTCTAATCAGCGGCTTTGTCATTACGCACTCGGCGCGGCGAGAAAATATTCGAACGTTTTTCATCAGGCGGATTTTTCGCATAGGCCCTCCATTTGCCGCCGCGGTGCTGCTGGTAGCTTTACTGGATTTTGCTACTGGCGTGCAGAGGCCGTGGTTGGATTACTTCTACGGACTCACGCTCGTGGGTTACTTCACTGTCCCACAGATCATCGTGCTAGGTGTAGCGTGGACGCTGGTGATCGAGGTCATCTTTTATGCGCTGATGGCCGCGATATCTCCGCTGCTGAAGGGGAGACGACCGCTGCTCGGTGTCGCGCTGGCAAGTACACTGCCGTGGTTAGTGATCTTGTGGGCGCGGGATTTCGGCCCCTCGTTCTTCCTGTTTGCAGCGTCGGTGGCTTATCTGCCGGTACTGCTCATTGGCAGCACTATCTACTTGAGGAAGGCAACTTCTGCGGACATGATCCCCATACTGCTACTTGCTTCGGCAAATGCCGCAGTCTTTATGCTCGGCTTGCGCAGTATTCATACTGCTTTTTTGCCCATCAGCAATTCCTATCCCGTGACGCTCGTCTATGCACTGGCGGTTTTCTTAATGTGCGTAGACCTTGGCGCGCCCAATCTTCTTAGGCGCTTTGGCGACATCTCGTATTCGCTCTACCTGTTGCATGGCACTTTGGGCTTCTTCGTGGTGCAGCATGCCCTGAGCGCTGGCATGGCAAATGCCTCGCCGTGGGTGGCCAGCCTAGTCTGCATCGCCGCTTCTTACGTGATGTACCACACTGTCGAGCGTCCGGCTATTAATTTAGGTAAGCGCTTGTCTAACGGCGGACCTGGCAGTGCAGGAGCTGACTTCGGAGCGCAGCAGAGCAGTAGCAAAGCTATCCCAGGAGAAAAGCCTTTATAACAAGGCCACCTTGCAGGTCGTTGCTACTTAGGTTAGCTAACTACCGCTGATCGCTAAAAAGTTATTCTCACGCCATGCTAGAACAACGAATTGAACAGCATTTTATTGACAGTGCCGACTTGAAGTATCAGTCGGCACAAGTTTTATCCAAGCCGGTTGCGGCAGGCGTTCAGACCATATCGAGAAACGGGGTCTGATCTTTCGTTCTTAGATCGAAGCGCAGTCTTCAAAACCTCAAAACCATACAAACTAACACTCAAAAAAGCCTGCAGCCCAATTAAAACCGGCGCAACCAGTTATAAATTCAATAGTAAATCCGTACTCAGCCGATAAATAACAGCCGCGACCGCTTGATCTTTAACCCATCCCTGAGGGTGCATGCCGACAAGCTCGATTGGTTTCCAAAGGCGGCAGCAAGGCTGATCAGGCAAACCCGAAACTGGTAAAAAGTCCGCCGGATGCACTAAAGCATCAGAAATGGCCAATTTCACCCATCAAATAAGCCTCTAGCCCAATCAATACGGTCGCGAGCAGCTCCTATTTTTATAGTATCTGCTTACCGGGCAACATACCCAAACAAGAACATCACAGCCATCGATGCAGGCAAAGCCTCTGAAATTTCGATCACAGCGCCGTCTGAATCATCGCGCCCTTGAACAGCACCGGCCCAGTCGGCCCGCCCGCTGAAGGCACGCCGCCTTTTGGCTCCAGGCTGATGGCCAGCGTGGGCACGTTGACGTCGTTGCCCAAAGCGGTCAGCTTGATAACCGGCTCACCGCCCAACACGCCGAGCGATTTGGCCCCGCCCGCCTGCGGCAGCGCCCACAGCTGAAGTGACTGGTCAGCCGGCTCTTGAAAACCGCCGACACGTTTTAACGTGAGGCGGTTGGTTTTGGGGTCGAACGTGACCAACATCGACGCTGCGGCTTTGTCATCAGCCAGCACGGCAACGTATTGAATTTCTGGCGTGGCCGCCAGCTTGGCGCTCAGCGTTTGAACCTGGCCACCCAGGGCTTGCACTTCGCCGCCCAGCCTGCCGTTAATCGTATTCAAGTTAGCGCTGACCAACACGGCGGCTACTGCTGCGCCAGCACCCACACTCGTCAAGCCGCGCCACAAATTGAGGCTGGCCCACCAGCCTGTAGGGGTCTTGACCGGCACCCTGGCGGCATGCATAGCTTGCGCTTGCTTTTCACCGTCAACTAAATTTTCAATGCGCTTCCAAACGGCGGCGCTGGGCGCGACTTCGGGTTGCAACTCAGACACCGACGCCATTCGGCTTTGCCAGATCAGCGCCGCTGCGCGCAGCGCCGGGTCAAGCCGGGCCAGTGTTTCAAAGCGGCGACGTGCACCGCCGCGCAGCGTGCCCAGCGCGTAGCTGGCGGCCAGTTGCTCGATTAATGCGGGGTTTCGTTTTAAGTTCATAGTGTTTACCTTCGACTAGGCCAGCCGGCCCATGCAACCGCGCAGTTGCTCTAGCCCGCGCCGTATCCAGGTTTTGACGGTGCCCAGCGGCAGCTTGAGCTGCTCTGCCAACTCGCCGTGGCTCAAGTCGCGCAGGTACGCCAGGCTGACCACTTCACGCTGCTTGTTGCCCAGCTGGCCCAGGCAGTGGTGCAACACGCGCGCCTGCTCGCTGGCCATGGCGGTGTCCATCGGGTTGGGTGAATCGCCCTCCACCGTGTCTGAAATCACGTCATCAAGCTCCTGCATTTTGTCGGCCCGGTCTGATGCGCGGCGACGCAGAAAATCAAGGCCCCGGCTGCGCACCACCAGCGCCATCCAGGCCATGGGCGGCGACAGCGACGCTTTGTAGTCGCCGGCAATTCGCCAAATGTTGATAAACGCTTCTTGCAGCACGTCTTCAGCCCACTCCCGATTAGTGACCACACGCACCGCCACGCCGTAGAGCTTGGACGAGGTCAGCTCGTACAGCTCGCGCAGGGCCTTTTCGTCGGCTACGGCGACGCGGTCAATCAGGGCGATCAAGGTGGTGTCCGGGGTGAGTGTGGTCATGCATGGGATTGTCTATCAATACGTCGATTCTTCTGTAATACGCAAGCTGGCAAGCAACAGATTCAACGACCCTGACAAGCTGTCCTTTAAAATCCGGGTATGACTACCCAACAAATCTCCAACATCACTGTCACTACCCAAGCCAATGTGTACTTTGATGGCAAATGCATCAGCCACGGCATCACTTACCTTGACGGCACCAAAAAATCAGTCGGTGTGATATTGCCCAGCACCTTGACCTTTAACACCGGCGCGGCTGAGCTCATGGAATGCGTGGCGGGCAGTTGCGAGTACAAGCTGGCAGGCAGCGACACGTGGGTTAAATCATCAGCGGGTGACAAATTCAACGTGCCGGGCGACTCAAAATTCGACATCAGAGTGACGGAGCCGTATCACTACATCTGCCATTTTGAATAACTAAAAAAGCACCGATAAATACATGGCCACTATTCTTCAGCACCTGCCCATTGGGCAAAAAGTCGGCATCGCATTTTCAGGCGGGCTGGACACCAGCGCCGCCCTGCACTGGATGAAGCTCAAAGGCGCCCTGCCCTACGCCTACACCGCCAACCTGGGCCAGCCTGACGAGCCTGACTACGACGAAATTCCCCGCAAAGCGATGGAATACGGCGCTGAAAAAGCCCGCCTCATTGACTGCCGCAAACAACTCGCCACCGAAGGCATTGCCGCGCTGCAGGCCGGTGCGTTTCACATCACCACCGCAGGCGTGACCTACTTCAACACCACCCCGCTGGGCCGCGCTGTAACGGGCACCATGCTGGTGGCGGCCATGCGTGAGGACAACGTCAACATCTGGGGCGACGGCAGCACCTTCAAGGGCAATGACATCGAGCGCTTCTACCGCTACGGCCTGTTGACCAACCCCGATTTAAAAATCTACAAACCGTGGCTTGACCAGTTGTTTATTGACGAACTCGGTGGCCGCGCCGAAATGTCGGCGTTTATGACCCAAGCTGGTTTTGGCTACAAGATGTCGGCTGAAAAAGCCTATTCAACCGACAGCAACATGCTGGGCGCAACGCACGAGGCCAAAGACCTCGAACTGCTGTCAAGCGGGATGAAAATCGTCAACCCGATCATGGGCGTGGCCTTCTGGAAGGACGAAGTCGAA
>JANMWH010000018.1:0-7716 GCA_031393945.1 Polaromonas sp.
GGCAGCCTGCCGAATGACGGCAAAGTGATAGAGGACGCGCGCAGCTACAAGTAACGCTGTCTGGAGCTTCGATTTGCCCCTGAAAACGGGGTTTCACTTAAGTAGTTCCCGGGGTACGCAAGTTCAGGCCAAACCCTACACTTACCGTGTTTTACCAACCCGAGAATATTTATGAAAAAGCTTCTTGTTTTAGCCGCTGCGGCTTTAAGCGTGCTGGCTGGCACGCAAACTTCTGCGCAAACCTACCCTGGCACCAAGCCGGTTACTTTCGTTGTGCCTTTTGCCGCGGGCGGACCGACTGATAAAGTCGCGCGCGATTTGGCCGAAGCAATGCGCAAATCGATGGGCGGCGGCGCCAACTTTGTTGTTGAAAACGTCAACGGTGCTGGCGGTACGATTGGCGCTACCAAGGTCGCTAAAGCCGCGCCCGACGGCTACACGTTGCTGTTGTTTCATATCGGCATGGCATCTACCCCCGCGCTGTACCGCAAGCTGGGCTACAAGCCGCTTGAAGATTTTGAGTACCTCGGTATGGTCAACGAAGTGCCGATGACGCTGATTGGCAAGCCGCAGTTGCCCGCCAACACCTACCGCGATTTTGAAAATTACATTCGCACCAACGCCAGCAGTTTGAACATTGCCCACGCCGGTTTGGGCTCAGCGTCGCACCTGTGCGGTTTGATGTGGCAAGCGGCCGTTAAGGCTAAAGAAGCCATGACCACCATTCCGTTTGGCGGCACAGCGCCCGCAATGAATGCTCTGGTCGGCGGCCAGGTAGATTTGATGTGTGACCAAACCACCAACACGTCGAGTCAAATTGAGTCCGGCCGGGTAAAAGCTTTTGCGGTGACCACCGCGAAACCTCTGAGCAACAACAAGCTGCTCAAAGACTACCCCACCTTGCAGGAAATGGGCTTAAAAGGGTTTGACCTGACCATCTGGCACGGTTTGTACGCGCCAAAAGGCACACCGCCAGCGGTGCTGACTGCGCTCAACGAGGGGCTGAAAAAAGCACTGAAAGACCCTGACTTCATTAAAAAGCAGGAAAGCCTGGGGGCAGTGGTAGTGACCGACAAGCGTGTTGAGCCAGCTGCACACAAAGCTTTTGTCGCATCTGAAATCGCCAAGCTTAAAGTGGTCATTGACGCCGCCAAGCAATACGCCGACTGACCTCTTGCAGCTTTGCATCAAGCCGCCTGAGCCGACCGGACAGGCGGTTTTTTTTATCACCGGTCACGATTAAATTCGAAAAAGGGTAAAAATGCGTTCAATTTCAAGGTCAAAAAGGCTTCTAGCCCAATTAATATGGGCGCAAGCAGCTATTTTTATAATAGCGTCAGGCAGCTGGGCGCAAACCGCTTGGCCCAATAAGCCGGTGCGCATTATTGTGCCGTTTGCAGCCGGCGGCACCACTGATATTTTGGCGCGCGCCATGGCGCCTGAATTGACCAAAGCCTTTGGCCAATCCTTCATCGTTGAAAACCGTGCAGGCGCTGGCGGCAATATTGGCGCCGATCTGGTGGCCAAGTCACCGCCCGACGGCTACACAATTTTGATGGGCACAGTCGGCACGCACGGCATCAACAAAGCGCTGTACGCCAAGATGCCCTACGACTCGCAAAAAGACTTTGCACCGATCACGCTGGTAGCTGGCGTGCCAAACGTGATGGTGATGAATGCCGAAAAAGCGCGCGCATTGAACATCAACACGGTGCCAGACTTCATCAAATACGCCAAGGCTAACCCGGCCAAGCTCAGCATGGCGTCTAGCGGCAATGGCACTTCGATTCACTTGGCTGGCGAGTTGTTCAAGTCGCGTACGGGTGTTTTCATGACGCACATACCGTACCGCGGCTCGGGCCCTGCGCTGCTTGACTTGGTGGGCGGCAGTGTGGACGTGATGTTTGACAACCTGCCTTCAGCGCTGCCGCAAATCAAGGCGGGCAAGCTCAAAGCCTTTGCCGTGACCAGCGCACAACGCTCTAGCGCCGTGCCTGAACTACCCACTATTGAGGAAGCTGGCAAACTGCCTGGCTTTGACGCCAGCTCGTGGTTTGGTTTGTTAGCCCCGGCTGGCACACCGCCAGACATCGTCGCCCGTATTCAGCAAGAAGTGGCCAAGTCACTGGGCACGCCAGCGATAAAGGAAAAGCTGTTGGCACAAGGCGCAATTCCCGGGGGCAATACGCCTGAGCAGTTCAACTCCTTTATTAACGCAGAGCACGTGAAGTGGGCGCAGGTCGTGAAGGTGTCGGGCGCTAAGGTCGACTAAGGCGCGCCCAGAGAGTGGTTAGACACCCCAAACCACATCAGTATTGGCTTTGTGATTACGCTGCAGCATGTCAATAAATGGCATGGAGCGCTGGCGCAACCCGGGTGAGTCGCCCCGAACAACACCTTCGTCGTGATTTTCGTCATGCGACTCTTCCAGCGCAATCGCCGCTTTTAGCGCCTGAATGGCCACTGGCATTTGCGCCGCCAAAATGATGCCGGTGGACCCCGCTTCCTTGCCGATGACCTCAAGCACGCGCCGCGCGTTGGGCTCCAGCATGATGACGTCACCTGCGTTTTTTGATTTGAATTTATAAAGCATAAAACGCTCCAGAAGGGTAATCGACTTGAAGCCAGATTATGTGATCAAGCTGTGCGACGCGCTGTAGGCAATGTTCCCGGGTAATGAATACTGCTAACCAACGGGAGGAAGGTCAAGTTTCAATCGCTATTATATTTATAGCTGTTTGCGCCTGTATTTATTGGGCTGTAGACTTAAAAGACTGTCAAATACGGCTAAATACGGCTAAATACCAACCTACCGGATCACTTTTCCTTCTGGCGTGATGGTGACCAAATCAACCAGCCGAACCGACTCGTACTTTTTGGGCCGCAGGTTGACGCGAAAACCATTCATGTCGAAGTCAGTCATCGACTCAAATGCCTTGAGCAAGCTTGCACGGTCTGGCTTGCTACTGCCCTGCGCGCTGCGCCGCACACCTTCGGCAAAGGCCCGCGCAGCCACGTAGCCTTCAACGCTTTCGTAGCTGGGGGTTTGGTCGGTCGCGTTCAACACGTCAAGGTATTCCTTGATTAACGGCGTGCCCAAGCTGCGCGGCGAAGGCACAACCTGAGAAATGACAATGCCGCCTATTTCTTTGCCCAGCGACGTGAACAGCGGGTCAATTCCCACCACTGAAAACGTTAAAAATTGCCCACCGTAGCCCGCTTTTCGGGCCTTGCGGATAAAGGCGGCAGCCGAATTGAAGAGGCTGACTTGAATGATGGCCTGTGGGTTTGATTTGAGTAGCGACTCAACCGCAGCGTCTACCTTTTCGCTGTTGACGGCGGACAATGCGCTGGCCACTACCGGCGGGCGCTTCAAGTCGCTAAGCGCTTGGTTAATCGCGGCCAGCCCGCCCCGACCCATGGCGTCGTCTTCGGCAAACACAGCAATGCGGTTTTGGTTAAGCGTAGCGCAGTGGCGTGCAATTTTAAAGGCTTCATCGCTTAATGCGGGGCGAACATGAAACACGTTGCCTGCGTCGCCGGCATGCAACGCATCAGCGGCAGCAAAAGGCGCGAAAAACGCGACGCCCGAAGCCTTGGTCGCCGCGTAGGCAGCGTCGCAACTGGCGGTGCCGGCAAAGCCAAACAAGGCGTCCACACCTTCATCAACCAGTTGTTTGGCGTTGGCGGCCGCCTTAACTGCGCTGTAACCGTCGTCAAGTGCGCGCACTTCTATTTTGTAGCCGGCAATTCCGTTTTTGGCGTTGGCGGCGTCAAAAAACATTTTGGCGCCGTTCAAGTAAGCCAGGCCGATTTGGTCGGCTGCGCCCGTCAGAGGAACAGACTGGCCCAGCACTAGTTTGCGTGCGCCTTTGGCGCCCTGTGCGCGGCCGGTTTGGCTAAAGCCAACAGCGGTGGCGGCTGCGCTGCTCAACATCAGGGTACGGCGATTCATCAACATGGCGACCTTCAAAAAAAACCAGAAACCATAAGCCTCGAATTTGAGGCGGAACGTACAGCTACTCTGCGCATTTTTAATGCCAACTGCCGAGGTAGCAGTACTCGACCGAAACGCTGCGTTTGCCTGTTACCAGCCGTAAGCGTAAACCACTTAACCGAGAAAGGCCATAGCGTTAAATGCCGAGTAAGAATGTATTAACGCAAAACAAAACCCGCCGGGAGCCTACTGCCAACGCGGACTCAACCAAAAGCTGCGGTAAAAGCAAGCCCCCCGTGGAGCCGCTGGTGCTCTTTAGCGGCGAAGCGATCGGTCATGCCGGCGATGTAGTCTGCCACCACACGTTCTGTTTTAAGCGCAGACTGCCCGAGGCAGGCGGCGCTTTGCCCCTGTAAACGCACCACATGCGCAGGGGGCATCTGCGCGGGGTCGGCCAAATACGCATTGAAAAGATCGCGCACGACGTCTTTGGCCGTTTGGGTGGTGGCCAAGACTTGCTCGTGACGGTACAAGTTGCTGAATAAAAACCGTTTTAGTGCAGCTGATCTGGAAGCCATCCCGGCTGAAAAACACACCAGGGCCGGGCATTGGCGTGCCTCGTCTGCGCTTGCGGGAGCCGCATTGGCCAGCGCCGCCCGGCTCGAAGCCATCACGTCATAGACCTGCGCGCGGAGCATGCGGCGAATCGCTTCAAAGAGCAGCCTGCGGCCGGTAAGCTGCGGGTGATCAAGTAGCGCCTGCGCACAAAACTCGGCGAAAAGCTCCACACCCTGCAATTGCTCAAGCGACAGCAAGCCTGAACGCACGCCGTCGTCAATGTCATGTGCGTTGTAGGCGATTTCGTCAGCTAAATTGGTCAGTTGCGCCTCAAGACTGGGCTGCAAAATTTGCGTATTTCGGCTACTCGGCGATGAAAAGCGCTGCGCGATACCGCCCGGTTCTCGGGCTTCGATCCGCCTGGCGTTGCGAGCCGAGCAATGCTTGAGTATTCCCTCTCGGGTTTCGAAAGTTAAATTCAATCCGTCAAAGTCGGGGTAGCGCTCTTCAAGCGAATCGACCACTCGCAGGCTTTGCAGATTGTGCTCAAAACCAGCGCTGCCGGGGTTGTGTGACTTCAAGCAGGTGTTGAGTGCATCTTGCCCCGCATGACCGAAAGGCGTGTGGCCCAGGTCGTGCGCCAGTGCAATAGTCTCGACCAAGTCTTCGTTGAGGTTGAGGCCGCGTGCGATTGACCGGCCCAACTGCGCCACCTCCAGTGAATGCGTCAGCCGGGTGCGAAACAAATCGCCTTCGTGGTTTAAAAAAACCTGAGTTTTGTACACCAAGCGCCGAAACGCTGTGCTGTGAATGATGCGGTCACGGTCGCGTTGAAAGTCTGACCGGGTGGGCGCTGGCGCTTCGAAGATGCGCCTTCCTCGGGTGTTGACGGGATTCGAGGCGTACGGGGCTATTTTCATGATAAAACGCGTCCTTAGCCCAATGAATTCAGGCGCAAGCAGCTCCTAATTTAATAGCTACTTGAACAGGCGTTGGTTTGCCTTTGCATCACTTGCTGCACGTATCAATGACTTCGCGCACCACCGCGTCAGGCACAGCGCGCAGGCAGGCGCGGCCGGGGCCATCGATCAACACAAATCGAATTTCACCCGCCTCGGATTTTTTATCAACACGCATGAGCTCTAGGTAGCGGCCAGCGTTATCGCCTTGGCTAAGAACCGGCGCGCGGGTAGGCAGCCCGGCGCGGCTGATCAGATCGGTGAGGCGCTGTACAAAGGCTTTATCGACCAAGCTCATTCGCTCGGACAAGTGCGCCGCCATGACCATGCCACAGCCTACGCCCTCCCCGTGCAGCCACTTGCCGTAACCCAAAGCGGATTCAATAGCATGGCCAAAGGTATGGCCAAAATTGAGGATCGCGCGCAGGCCAGTTTCGCGCTCGTCCTGCCCTACTACGGCAGCTTTGATTTCGCAGCTGCGCTGCACCGCGTAGGCCAAAGCGGCGCTGTCGCTGGCCAGAAGCGCGTCCAGGTTTTCCTCCAGCCAGGCCATGAAAGCCATGTCGGCAATGGGCCCGTACTTGATGACTTCGGCCAAGCCAGCGCTGAGCTCTTTAGATGGCAGTGTTTTAAGCACATCCAGATCGCACACCACCAACTGCGGCTGATAAAAGGCGCCAATCATGTTTTTACCCAGCGGATGATTGATAGCCGTCTTGCCGCCGACCGACGAGTCCACCTGCGCCAGCAATGTGGTGGGCACTTGAACAAAAGACACACCGCGCATGTAACTGGCCGCGGCAAACCCGGTCATGTCGCCGACCACGCCGCCGCCCAGCGCGAACAAGACAGTTTTGCGGTCGCAACCATGTTGCAGCAGCGCATCAAAAACGAGGTGTAACGTTGGCCAATCCTTATGCTCCTCACCATCGGGCAGGTTGAGCAACAGCACTCTAGTGAAACGGACGGCGAGGGCCGCCTGCAATCGCGCTGCATACAAGGGCGCTACCGTTACGTTAGACACGATCAACGCGGTATGACCGCTAGGGATGTGCTGCCACGTTCCCGGATCACCTAAAAGCCCGGCGCCGATCAAGATAGGGTAGCTGCGCTCTGCAAGGCTGATTTCAACATGGGTGGGCATTAGCTGTAGCGTCGCTGTCATGGCCTTAAGTGTAAAGGCGGTTGTGATTGCGACACTGATCAGCGGTCAGCCGACTCGCAAACCGAGACCTGAGAGCCGCGCTAAAGCAGTGACAGCACGCCGGCTAGTTCGAGCTGCGCCAGGATCGTGCCGACCAGCATGAACACAGTGGGACGGCCCGTTTCCACTACAAAATGTGCAGTCTGGCGATAAAGCGGATCGCGCTGGTCGTAAAGTTCTTTGAGCCTGGCCAAAGGGTCTGGTACCTGCAGCAGTGGCCGGCTTTGATCATTTCGCAACCGCCTGAAGACTTCTTCCGCAGACGAATGCAAGTACACCGTTTGCGTGCGGGTACGCAGGTTGTGGCGGTTACTTGCGCGCAATACTGCACCGCCACCCGTCGACAGCACACAGGCAGTGTGTTCGGTTAACTCGCTTAATACGATTTCTTCAAGATCCCGAAAAGCCGCCTCTCCTTCGCGCTCAAAAAACTCTCTTACTGAGCAACCTATTCGTTGTTCAATGACTTGATCAGAATCGTAAAACCGGGCATTCAGCCGACGCGCCAACTGCCGACCCACCGCCGACTTGCCGGATCCGGGCAAGCCAACGCAGGAGATGGTGGGCAGATTTGCATTCAATGTAAATTCAAAACGCCGCCAAAGGCGTTTTTCTAAGAGCCTAAATCAACGCAGCGGCGCACCATTGGTAAGTACTTTAGGTGTGATGAACACCAGCAGTTCAGACTTGGTAGCGGTGCGGGTTTTTTGCTTGAAGAGAGCTCCCAAAACTGGAATATCGCCCAGCACGGGCACTTTGGTTTCGTCTTCCCGGTCGGCCTGTTCATAAATACCGCCCAGCACCACAGTGCCACCGTTTTCAACCAGCACTTGGGTTTGCACACGCTTGGTGTCAATTGCAAAACCGTTGGCTGTGGATCGCCCGACGCTGTCTTTATTGACTTCAACATTCAGAATGATGTTGCCTTCCGGCGTAATTTGCGGGGTAACTTCCAGCTTCAAATTAGCCTTGCGAAAAGCAATCGACGTTGCGCCGCTGGACGTGGCTTGCTGGTAAGGCAGCTCGGTTCCTTGCTCGATGATTGCTTTTACTTGGTC
>JANMWH010000086.1:0-1666 GCA_031393945.1 Polaromonas sp.
GCAAATTTTGGATCTATTGGCTGAGCTGCAACGCAAAAATGGCATGGCCGTGTTGATGATCACGCACGACCTGAACCTGGTGCGCCGCTTTGCCGACCGCATCGCCGTGATGGAAAACGGCGTGATTGTGGAGCAGGGCGCTGTTACTGATGTATTTGCCAACCCGCAGCACGCCTACACCCGCAAACTGATGGACAGCAAGCCGACGCGGGATGTGCAAGAAGCGCGTGCCAACGCCGACTTACCGGACGTGATGCACGCCAAAAACCTGCGCGTGTGTTATCCGGTCAGCGTACCGGGCTTCAAAGGCTGGTTTAAAACTGGGGAATTTGTGGCGGTGCAGGGCGCAAGTTTTAACATTCCCGCCGGGCAAACGCTGGGCGTGATTGGCGAGTCTGGCTCGGGCAAGTCCAGTTTGGCACTTGCCGCGCTGGGCTTGCACCCGTCAAAGGGTGAACTGAACCTGGCTGGCAAGGCCTGGAACGGCAATTCAGCGAACAACAAAGCGATTCGCAAAGCCGTGCAGGTGGTGTTTCAAGACCCGTTCTCGTCGCTGTCACCACGCATGACGGTGGAGCAAATTGTGGGGGAAGGTTTGGCGGTGCATCAGCCGCATGTCAAGGCTGTCGAAATGCAGCAGCGTGTGTTGCAAGCACTGCTTGAAGTTGGCATGCTTGATGCCCAATTCCCCGGCCTGCTGCAGCGCTACCCGCACGAATTTTCGGGTGGCCAGCGCCAGCGCATTGCCATTGCCAGGGCGCTGATGGTCGAGCCGCAACTGCTGGTGCTAGACGAGCCCACCAGCGCACTCGACGTGACGATTCAAAAGCAAATTTTGCAATTGCTGCAGCGCTTGCAACGTGAGCGGGCCTTGAGTTACTTGCTGATCACCCACGATGTGGACGTGATTCGAGCTATGGCGCACCAAGTGATGGTGCTGAAAGACGGCGTGGTGCTGGAAGCCGGCCCGCTTGCACAAATCATGGATTCGCCAGCGCATCCGTATACGCGCACGCTGGTGGCGGCGCAGGGCTAGTCTGCTATAAATAAAGAAGCTGCTCGCGCCCGTATTTATTGCGCCAGAGGCTTATTTAATGTCTTTTTTATGAGAATGGGCACGTAGCCATTCGGCAAAAGCGTCTTCGGTGATGTCGCCTGTGGCTACTGCCAGCATGGTGATGGTAGCGTCGGCCTGCGTTGCATCAAGTCGGTAACCATTCAAGTACAAAAACAAACCCGTTGCTAAAAATGCGGCACGCTTGTTGCCGTCCACAAACGGGTGGTTTTTAGCCAGCCCGACGGTGTAGCTGGCAGCCAGCGCAGCAACATCGGGCGGCGCATCATCCGCCGCGTAGGCAACCAAATTGAGCGGGCGTGCCAGGGCTGAATCCAGCAAGCCTTCATCGCGCAAGCCTTCTCCGCCGCCGTGTGTCGCCAGGCTTTCACCGTGCAGCAGCAGCAAAGCCGATTTGGTAATCCAGCGCCAAGTCATTTGGCGAGCTGGTGAAAGGTGTCCTTAAAGTCACGCATAAAAGCGCGGCCTGCAGCGATTTCTTCTTCAATTGCCGGGTCATAAGGCGTCAAAGCGTAGCCGTCAGGTGTTTCAGTTAAGAACACGCTTTCACCCTTGCCAAGCTTCAGGCGCGACAACGCCTCTTTTGGCAAT
>JANMWH010000093.1:0-1531 GCA_031393945.1 Polaromonas sp.
GCGTACTTGCATGACGGCGTAGACGCCTGGGACTTGCAAAGCGATGGCCACTACGCGCGAGTCAAAGCCGGCCTTCACGGCAAAGGCTACAGCGCGCAGGCTGCCCTGGCGGCGCGCTACGCGCTGGCCGCACAGGTAAAAAAATAGCATCAACAAGGAAACGGTTGTATGGACCTGATCTTGTGGCGACATGCGGAGGCAGAAGATGGCAGCCTTGATGAGGCGCAAGCGCTGCTGGATATGGATCGCTCGCTGACTCCACGCGGCGAAAAGCAGGCCCTTCGCATGGCCGCATGGCTAGACAGACAGCTGCCTGAGGGTACGAGGATTTGGGTTAGCCCAGCCAGGCGCTGCGAGCAAACTGCCTTGGCACTGGGGCGTAAACACAAAGTGCGGGCTGAGTTGGCGCCTGGCGCTACCGTTGCCCAGTTGCTAGAACTCGCGCAATGGCCGCTGAACAAGTACCCGGTGTTGGTGATAGGTCACCAACCCACGCTTGGGCAAACGATTGCGCAACTTTTGGGGCTGAAAGAAAGCGAATGTGCGGTTAAAAAGGGCGCACTGTGGTGGCTGCGTAACCGGGAGCGTGAGGGCCTGAGTCAAACCGTGATTGTCACGGTGCAGTCGCCTGAGGTTCTTTAGCTCATGGGCTTGTAAAAGTGAGTGTCCAGGGCGTTTTTTGCCACGCAAGTATCTCTTCTCTCAGTAAATGCGCGGACTGCGGATAAGCCTCAATCCAGCCCTGACGACAACTGAGTGAAAACTCTTTGGACGTCTCTGGGTTTGCCGCAAGCGTTAGACCGTCCAGATCAGGCGCTCGCCTGGCATGGCACAAAATAACGGCGATGCGAAGACACAGCAGCTGCACCATGAAAGGTTGGTCTTCAAAGTCAGCGTCTAGCTTGCGTAGCTTGCCTCGGTGCCCCAGCACCAGCAAACTAAGGCGGTGCAACTCTGGCTGCGCGAATCCAGCTGCATCGGCGTTGTCAAGAATGTACGCGCCATGCTTGTGGTAGTCGCTGTGCGAGATTTGGCTGCCAATTTCATGCAGATGTCCGGCCCATTGAAGCTTGCGCAAGCGTCGCTCTGAATCCGTGAAATTCAGGCGACTGGCGACCATTAAAAAAAGTTGTCTGGCCACAGTGCTAACGCGTTCGGCCTGCGCTGTGTCAACATCAAATCGGGCTGCCAGGCGCGCAACGCTGGTAGAGCGCAAGTCAGTTTCGTTTTGCTCTCGGTCAATCAGGTCATACAGCACGCCATGGCGCAGCGCGCCAAGTGCGGTTTGCATTTGGTCAATGCCGAGCAGATCAAAGACCGCGCGGAGCACGCTAACCCCGCCGCCGATCACGGCCCGTCTGTCTTCTTTCATACCCTCAATCTTGATGCGATCTGCGCTTTGGGCCTTGACCAAGCGGTCCAGTAGCCAGTCCAACCCGGCTTGACTGACCACGCCTGCCGGCCAGCCGCTGGCAGTCAGCACATCGCTCACGGCACCAATCGTGCCTGACGAGCCGTAGGCAACGTCCCA
>JANMWH010000119.1:0-4083 GCA_031393945.1 Polaromonas sp.
AAATCGCCATCGTGATGGCACCGAACATGAGCGTTGGCGTTAACGTCACTTTGAAGCTGCTTGAGCTTGCGGCCAGAGCGTTAAACACCGGCTATGACATTGAAATCGTCGAGGCGCATCATCGCCACAAAGTTGATGCGCCGTCTGGCACAGCGTTAAAAATGGGCGAGGTGATTGCCAGCGCACTGGGTCGTGATTTAAAAGACTGCGCCGTGTATGCGCGCGAGGGCCACACCGGCGCGCGAAACCCGTCGACCATCGGCTTTGCGGCCGTGCGCGGCGGCGACGTGGTGGGCGACCACACCGTGATGTTTTTGGGCGACGGTGAGCGTATTGAAATCACTCACAAGTCGTCAAGCCGCACCACTTACGCGCAGGGCAGTTTGCGAGCGGCGCGGTTCTTGGCGGGTAAATCTTCAGGCATGTTTGACATGTTTGATGTGCTCAATCTCCATTGATTCCCACTTAGTTGTAAGGCGAGCCAGCAATGAATTTCATGAGTTTAATGACCCAAGGCGGCGCGGTAAGCGTGATTGTGGCGGTGCTGCTGCTGCTAATGTCCATTGCCAGTTGGGTTGTGATTTTGTGGAAAGCGTGGCTGCTAAAGCGCGCCGTGGGCGACGTGGCGCGCAGCACGGCGGTGTTTTGGCAGTCGTCCAGCGTGGCAGAGGCAACTGAAAAAGTCGCCGCGTTCGACCGCGAAGCGCTTGTGCTGCCATTGATTGCTGCCAGCAAGTTAGCGCCCGGCAACACCTTGGCCACGCGGGGCGACAAGTCCCAGCAGCTGACCCGCGTGCTGCGCGACGCGCTGCATGGCGTGTTGCTCAAGCTGCAATACGGCCAGGTGCTGCTGGCCACAGTGGGCTCTACTGCACCGTTTGTGGGCTTGCTGGGCACGGTTTGGGGCATCTACCACGCGCTAATTGCCATTGCATCGGCTGGGCAAATCACCATCGACAAGGTGTCTGGCCCGGTGGGCGAGGCGCTCATCATGACAGCGGCTGGCTTGGCGGTAGCAATACCGGCCGTGTTGGCCTACAACATTTTTGGGCGCTATATCGGGCGAATTGAGGCCGACCTTGAAGGCTTTGCGCGCGACATTCGTGAACTCATGTCCCATGAAGGTGCCAAATGAGTTTTGGTCGTTTGGAACGCACCAAAGGCACAGAGCCAATGAGCGACATTAACGTCACGCCCATGGTCGATGTGATGCTGGTGCTGCTGGTGATTTTTATCTTGACCGCGCCGCTGATGGCCAGCTCTATCAAACTCGACTTGCCTAAAACGGATGCAGCCAAAGCATCAGAAGCCCCCAAATTTGTCACGCTGGTCGTTGACAAAAGCGGGCAGATTTTTTTAGACGATAAACCGATCGCACTTGAGGCGTTGAAGACCAGCCTGACGCAGACTGCTGTTAAAAACCCCGACACAGAAGTGCAGTTGCGCGCCGACACTGCCGTGCCTTACGGCAAAGTGGTCGAGGTAATGGGTGCCGCGCAAAAAGCCGGGCTCAACCGCATTGGGTTTGTGGCTGATGCGCCAGCTGCCACGCCTGGTACGTTGCCCGGCCCCGACCCTGCAACCGCACCGCCTGCGCCCGCTCGTTGACCGAGTAAGGTCAGCATCTAAAATCAGCTTTCTGCGGCGAATAGCTGCCTTGCCCGCCCTGTCGGGTGTTTTTCTGCTTTCGGGCAATTTTCAATGAACGCCAACGAACACGCCAAGTCTTACGACCACAAAGCCGTCGAAGCGGCCGCCCAAACCCATTGGACGGCCAACAATGCTTACCGCGTCGAAAACCACGACTCACCGCAAAAGCCGCTGGGCAAGTTTTACGCATGTTCGATGCTGCCTTACCCCAGTGGCAAGCTGCACATGGGCCATGTGCGCAACTACACCATCAACGACATGATGGCGCGGCAGCTTCGGATGAAGGGCTATAACGTACTGATGCCGATGGGCTGGGACGCCTTTGGCATGCCGGCTGAAAATGCTGCTATTGCCAATAACGTACCACCCGAAAAATGGACGCGCGACAACATCCTTGAGATGAAGGCGCAGTTTGAACCGTTGGGGTTGTCATTTGACTGGACTCGTGAGATTGCCACTTGTGACCCCGGCTATTACCGCTGGAACCAGTGGATGTTTTTGAAGATGCTAGAAAAAGGCATTGCGTATCGCAAGACGCAAGTGGTCAATTGGGACCCCATCGATCAAACTGTGCTGGCCAATGAGCAGGTGATAGACGGGCGTGGCTGGCGCAGCGGGGCGCTGGTTGAAAAGCGTGAGATCCCGGGCTACTACCTGCGCATAACCGACTATGCCGAAGAGCTGCTGGACCACACGCTCAATAAGCTGCCCGGCTGGCCTGAGCGTGTGCGCATCATGCAGGAAAACTGGATTGGTAAAAGCGAAGGTGTGCGCTTTGCGTTCACGCATGACATCAAAAACACAAGCGGCGCACTGATTGGCGACGGCAAGATGTATGTTTTTACTACCCGTGCAGACACCATCATGGGCGTGACTTTTTGCGCTGTCGCCACCGAGCATCCGCTGGCGCTGCACGCGGCACGCACCAACTCCAAGCTGGCCGCATTCATTGAAGCGTGCAAGTCCGGCGGCACAACTGAAGCCGAGCTGGCCACGCAAGAAAAGAAAGGCGAGCGCACGGGTTTGTTCGTCACGCATCCACTCAGCGGTGAGCAAATTGAAGTGTGGGTTGGCAACTATGTGCTGATGAGCTATGGCGACGGCGCAGTGATGGGCGTGCCCGCGCATGATGAGCGTGATTTTGAATTTGCAAACAAATACGGCTTAGCCATTAAGCAAGTCACGGATGTGAAAGGTCAACCCTTTAATGTCAGCGCCTGGGCCGACTGGTATGGCGACAAACAGCAGGGCGTTGCGATTAACTCTGGCAAGTACAACGGCCTGGCTTTCAAGCCCGCGGTTGATGCAGTAGCCGCTGATCTCATAGCCAAAAACCTCGGCGAGAAAAAAACCACTTGGCGTTTGCGCGACTGGGGTATCAGTCGCCAGCGTTATTGGGGTACGCCGATTCCTATCATCCACTGTGCAGAACATGGCGCGGTACCGGTGCCTGAAAACGATTTGCCTGTGGTTTTACCGCCGAATTTGGTGCCCGATGGCTCGGGCAACCCTTTGACTAAATGCGACGAATTTTTGTATGCCCCTTGCCCCATCTGCGGCAAACCTGCCACGCGCGAAACCGACACCATGGACACCTTTGTCGACAGTGCCTGGTACTACATGCGCTACACCAGTCCGGATAGCGCCACCATGGTCGACGCCAGCAACGATTACTGGATGCCGATGGACCAGTACATCGGCGGCATTGAGCACGCAGTGCTGCATTTGCTGTACGCGCGCTTCTGGACCAAGGTGATGCGGGATCTCAAGCTGGGGGCTGCGGAAAAATCCGAACCCGTGGGGCTGCTCAAGTTCGACGAGCCGTTTACCAAGCTTTTCACACAAGGCATGTTGCTGCACGATTGCTACTACCGGGAGGATGCCGCAGGCGCCAAACGCTGGTTCTACCCGAATGAAGTACTGATCGAACAAGACGACAAAGGCCGCCCCGTCCGCACAACAGCCAAAGACGATGGGCAACCCGTGATTTACGGCGGCACTGAAAAGATGTCGAAAAGCAAGAACAACGTGGTCGAGCCGCGTGAATTCATTTCCAAGTTTGGTGCGGATACGGCTCGTGCGTTTGTGATTTTTTCAGGTCCACCCGACCAGAGCGCCATCTGGAGCGACTCTGGCGCTGAAGGCGCCTATCGATTTTTGCGGCGTGTGTGGAATTTTGGTGTCAAGTTAAGTGCTATCAATTCAGGTGCTGCTCGCGCCCGTACTGATTGGCCTATAGGCACTTTTAGCAAAGAAATAAAGGCGTTAAGGTTCGATATTCATACCGTTTTAAAGCAAATCGATTTTGACTACCAGCGCATGCAGTACAACACGGTGGTGTCGGGGTCGATGAAGCTGATCAATGCGCTGGAAGAATTTCAAAGTTTGGCGCGTATACCGCTCGTGCGTTTTTGATTTTTTCTGGGCCACCCG
>JANMWH010000126.1:0-2751 GCA_031393945.1 Polaromonas sp.
AGCGCCGCCAAAATAAGCAGCGGTTGTTGGCCCTGCGATTCTTGTGCGGCACGCGCGGTGCCTTCAAAGCTGCCACGCACATTGTTGGGCAAACCTATTTCTGCTTCAGATTGCTTCACCGCTGCCTGGCCTTGCTGCAAAGTAGCGCCGTCTGCCAGGTTGTAAGACACCGTTGTGGCCAGCTCGCCGTCTTGGTGGTTCACGCTTGATGCTTTGGCGCTTTCAGAAAACTTTGCAATTGCCGACAGCGGCACCATGGTGCTGCCCACATTGCTCAAGGCCTGGCCTGTAGATTGGTCACGCAGTGCGGGGTTGACCAGGCTGGCCGCGTTGGCCACACCCACACCCGCTGCGCGCGCGGGCACATAGATGTCTTTAAGTGCCTCGGGGCTTTGCCGAAAGCGCGGGGCCACTTCCATGATGACTTTGTACTGGTTGATGTCGCTGTAAACGGTGGCGACCTGCCGTTGGCCAAAGCCGTTGTACAGCGCGTTGTCTACATCGCGCGACGTCACGCCCAAGCGAGCCGCGCTGTCTTTATCGACCGTGACCATCGCCTCAACGCCGTTTTCTTGTTGGTCAGTGTCGACGTCTTGCAGCGCTTCCTGGTTCTTCATTTGGTCAGCCAGCCGCGTTGCCCATTTGCGCAAGTCAGCAATGTTGTCGCTTTTTAAGGTGTACTGGTAAGTCGAGTTGCTGCTGCGCCCGCCGCCGCGCAAGTCTTGCACGGTGCCCAAAAACAAACTGATGCCCGTGACCCGGGCCAGCTGCGGCCGCAGCCGGGCTATCACGGCTTGGCCGCCCACCGCATCAGGCCGCTGGGCCAAGGGTTTGAGGTTGATGAACATAAAGCCGCCGCCGGCTCTGCCGCCGCCGGTAAAACCCACCACCGTGTCCACTGCCGGGTCAGCACGAATAATGTCGACCAATTCTTTCAGCTTGCTTTGCATAGCCTGAAACGAAATGCTTTGGTCTGCCCGCAAGCCGCCATTGATTTGCCCTGTGTCTTGCTGTGGAAAAAACCCTTTGGGAATTTTCACAAACAAATAAACATTCATGCCCACCACAGCCACCAAAATCAGCATGATCAGCCAGCGCATGTTTAGCGCCCAGTCCAGGCTGACTTCATAGGTGCGCAGCACGCGCTTAAAGCCGTTGTCAAACCAGCGCGCGATCAGCCCTTGTTCATGCTGCGCATGCGGCTTAAGCAGCCAGGCGCACATCATGGGCGTGGTGCTCAAGGATATGACGAGCGAGATCATCACCGCAACCGACAGCGTGACGGCAAATTCACGAAACAACCGCCCCTGCTGACCGCCCATCAACAGCAGCGGAATAAACACCGCCACCAGCGACAAGCTGATCGACAGCACGGTAAAACCCACCTCACGCGCGCCGAGCAACGCGGCCTTGAATCTATCCATGCCCGCTTCAATGTGGCGGCTGGTGTTTTCCAGCACCACAATGGCATCATCGACCACAAAGCCTGTGGCAACGGTCAGCGCCATCAGGCTCAGGTTGTTCAAACTGAACCCCAACAAATACATAAAGCTCAACGTGCCCAGCAACGACACAACCGTAGCCACTGCCGGAATAAAAGTGGCTCGCGCACTGCGCAAAAAAGCGCTGACCACCAACACCACCAGCACGATGGAGATCAGCAGCGTGATTTCAATTTCACGCAATGACGAGCGGATCGAATTGGTACTGTCAGACGCGACCGACAACTTCACATCTGCTGGCAATTGCGCTTGCAGTTCGGGCAACAAATCGCGTATGCCGTCAACGGTAGCAATCACATTTGCATCGGGCTGACGGCGTATCAGCACAATCACTGCTGCATCGCCATTGAAGAGGCCAATCGTGTTGGTGTTTTCAGTGCCGTCACGCACATCGGCCACGTCTTGCAGGCGCACCGCAGCGCCGTTGCGCCAAGCCACGACCAAGCCTTGATAGTCAGCCGCCTTGCGCCCGCCGGTGGCGGTGTTGCCGACCGCGTAAATTTGCAAACGCTGGTTTTTTCCATCGCTGTTGTCTTCTATCGCGCCCTTGGGTCGATTAGCGTTAGACGCCTGCAAAGCGGCGCGAACGTCTTCCATGCTGATGCCGTAGCGATTGAGGGCAAACGGCAACAACTCGACCCGCACTGCAGGCAGCGAGCCGCCACCCAGTTCAACCTCTCCCACGCCCGGTACCTGCGCAATTTTTTGCTGCAACAGGCTGGAAACGTCGTCATAAATTTGCCCGGGCGTTCGCGTCTTGGACGTGAGCGCCAAAATCATGATGGGCGCAGCGGCTGGGTTGGCTTTGCGATACGTTGGGTTGCTGCGCAGCGCAGCAGGCAAGTCAACCCGGCTGGCGTTGATAGCGCCTTGCACTTCACGCGCGGCCGCATCGATTTTGCGGTTCAGGTCAAACTGCAAATTGATACGGGTTTGGCCATTGCTGCTTGACGAGGTCATCTCGTTCACGCCCGAGATAACGCCGAGTCTTCTTTCAAGCGGTGTGGCCACGCTGCTTGCCATGGTGTCGGGGCTGGCGCCGGGTATGGCGGCGCTGATGGTGATGACGGGGAAGTCAACTTGCGGCAAGGGTGAGACGGGCAAGACAAAGAAGGCGCCTATGCCTGACAGCGCCAAGCCTATGGTTAGCAGGACTGTGGCTACCGGGCGGCGGACGAAGGGTTCTGAGAGGTTCATTTATCTCTTCTCAGATGGCGCTTTTGTTTGATAGTTGTTGCCCCTTGCGAGC
>JANMWH010000187.1:0-1807 GCA_031393945.1 Polaromonas sp.
GACTACGACCTGGCTTGCTACATCGTGATGTGGAAGACAGAGTACGTGTCTAAAAATCTGGTGCTTCCGCTGGATGCGTTTTTCAACAATCCCGCGTTGGCAGACCCGGCCTACGACATGAAAGACATCATCCCGATTTACCTCGAAAATCTGGGCTTGGTGGGTGGGCCAAAAGGCTACCTTGCAGGGCCTGGCGCCAAGCTTTATGGCTTGCCTTACGGTGCAGAAACTTCGGTATTGGCTTACCGTCGCGACGTGTTTGCCAAGCTGAACCTCAAGGTGCCCGAAACCTATGACGACTTCAGCAAGGCGCTGCGCGTGCTGAAGGATCAATCTGGCATAGGTGCGCTAACGTCGCGCGGCCAGGCCGGGCACCAAGCCGTTCACGCCTGGTTGCTGCATTTGAATCCACTGGGCGGCGCGATTTTCGACGACAACTGGAAGCCGCGCTTTAACGACAAAGCCGGTGTGGCAGCTTTGAAGTTTTTGCAGGATGTGGTGGCTACTGGCCCAGCCGGTATTGCAGGCTACGGCCAGGGCGAGTCCAACACCGCGTTTTTGCAGGGGCAGGCCGCCATGTATTTGGACTCCACCTCATTCGCCGGAGTGGTCAACGACCCAGCACGCAGCAAAGTAGTGGGCAACGTGAGCTGGGCGCTGCACCCGCAAGGTGTCAAGCGCGCTTCGCAGTCAGGCGGTTTGGGTTTAACCATTCCGAAAAACGCCAAAAACGCGGACGCCGGCTTTTTGCTCATGCAGTGGCTGACATCCAAGCAGCAGGACAAGGCGGTTGCCAAATTGGGTGGCGCGCCTACCCGCAACTCAACCATGACAGACGCTGATTTGGTGCGCCAGTACCCGGAATTCATCACCTTTAAAGAAGCGCTCAAGTACTCTGCACCTGACTGGCGTCCGATTATTGCCGTGTGGGACAAGATCAACGTGCAAGCATTGGGTGTTGGAATTTCTGAAGCACTCACAGGCAAAAAATCGGCTGAAGATGCGCTCAACGGCATGGTGGGCCCCGTCACGCAAATCATGCGCGAAGCGGGCTACAAGGTCTGATACCTCTTTAATCAATTGACCTCAACGCATGCGTAATTCCAAATGGGCTTCGGCCCTGTTTGTTGGCCCTGCCGTCCTGGTGATGGCGGCGGCCTGCTTGTACCCGGTGATATCGGCTTTTCAGTTGAGCCTGTTTGACTGGAGCATGGGCACGCCGTGGAGCAGCGCACGCTGGGTCGGTATTGATAACTTTGTTTCTGCGTTTTCTAACCCTCGGGTGTGGTCGTCGCTTTTGACTACGTTGATGTTTGCTGCGGTGTGCGTCAGCCTTGAGATGGCGCTGGGCATCGCGCTGGCGCTGGCGCTCGAGCACCCCGTGCGCGGCATGGCGTTTTTCAGAACGCTGTTTATTTTGCCCATGATGATTGCGCCCATCGCAGTTGGGCTGGCGTGGCGGTACTTGTTTGATGCGCAGTTTGGTCTGGTCAACGCGGTGCTGGCGTTGTTTGGCATATCGGCGAAGATATGGCTGGCTGATCCGCAACTGGCTTTTATTGCGATTGTGATTGCTGACGTCTGGCAGTGGACGCCGTTTGTTTTCATCATGATCATTGCAGCGCTGGCCAATGTCGACAGTGCTGCGATAGAGGCGTCTCGCATCGATGGTGCCAACTGGCTGCAAATGACTTTTTTAGTCAAGCTGCCCATGATCATGCATGTCATTGCCATCACGCTAATGATGCGGTTGATCGACGCCTTCAGGGTGCTTGAAGTGATTTATGTGCTGACCTTTGGCGGGCCG
>JANMWH010000192.1:0-2278 GCA_031393945.1 Polaromonas sp.
CAGCGGCACAAACCATAAAAACCGCACGTCAAACTTCACGCTGGCCAGCAACACGCCCACCACCAGCACCATGGCCACTTCAGCAAAACTGTCGAGCTGGCTGTTAAAGCGTTCAACCTGCCGCATCATGTGGGCGGGGGCGTGGCTGCCGGTGGCGCGCTGGTCTTCAGGGCTTAGCTCGGTGTGGACTGCTGGCGCGGCATGCACGGCGGGCTCGTCAATGCGCCGCAGCGCAACCCCAGCCGCAAACACCGCCAAAAACCCATACGTCAGGCACAGCAGCGCCACGCCGTAGGTCAGCGCGATCAGCCCCAGCGCAATGAATTCGTCAGACCCCAGTGCCTCACGGTGTTGGGTGCGCAAATAAATAATCGCCCGGCCCACCAAAGCGCCCAATACATAACCAATAGCCAAGCCGCCCGCCACTGCCCACAACACATCAATGGCCCACCAGCGCCACCCGTTGTCACCTAGCTCATGCAGCCCCAACAGGCCCAGCCCGAGCATGACAAACGGGAAAGCCGTGCCATCGTTGAGCCCGCCTTCACCCGTTAACCCTAGCCGCAAGCGGTCGCGGTCGGTTATGTCCGCCATCTGCACATCAGACGCCAGCACCGGGTCAGTCGGCGCCAAAATACCGCCCAGCAACACCGCAGCGCCTATCGGCAAATTCAGCAGCCACATGCCAGCAACCGTGATTAAGCCCACGGTAATCACCATCGACACGGTGGCCAGCTGCACCGGTATGCGCCAGCGGCTGTCTTTTTTCTTCAGCTCAAACTTCATGCCAACAGTAAACAGCGAAATCAGCAGCGCGACTTCGGCAAGTCTTTCCAGCATCAGCGTGTTTTTAAAAACATCAAGTTTGAGCAAATGCCAGCCCAACGGGCCAATGGCCACGCCCGCAACCAAGTACAGCATGGCAGCGCTCATAGGCAGCCGGGCAATAAAAGAGCCGCCCAGGGTTTTAGCGATCAGCAGCACGCCAAACACAATGCAGCCCAACGTGAAGGCTTCGTTGGCGTTCATCCACCAAGGCTAGTTGCAAATCGCGCGCAGCAGTGTGCAGCACTTACCTCGTTAGCTGTAGGTCACCAGCCCGAGAGTTTTTTCATGCTGAAGTGCACGTCTGGCGAATCAGGCGGGGCGCTGGCGCTGGTGTCTTTCCACACGCCGGTGACTTCGCGGCCGCAGGTGCCTTCCGTCAGCTGGCCGTTCCACGTACCTGAAATGCTGGTGTTGTTGCTGGACTCGTCCAAAATAACAAAGCCGTCTTCCACGTCGCCCGCCAGCGCAGCTTTGGCGGCGTGGCCATCTTTGGCGTTTTGCGGCGCGGGCAGCTTGCGTGTGACCACGCCTTGCAGGCTGTCAGAAAATTCTTCGTGCTTTTCCAGCAGCAGGGTGGCGTAGGCGGGCAGGCCAGCGGGCGGTTGAAAGAAGGTGACCTGCCACAGGCCGTACAGCTGCGGGGCTTTGATGTCTTTGACAGCTGCGCAGGCTGTTTTGGATGTTTGAGGGGCTTTTTGTGTGCTGTTTTGAGCTATAGCCAAATGAATATGGGCGCAAGCAGCTACTAAAATAATAGCAATTTGCTTCAGCGTACGTGTGTGGATTTGTGCGCTTGCGTGCATGGTTATTCCCAAGCGGGTGCTTGCGCTGTTGAAAGCGCTGCGGCTTTGGCCGTCGCTTGCACTGCAGCAGCGTCCAGCGCTCGCTGGGCAAATTCAGCCCGCAACGCTTTGATTTTTTCACGCGGGTCTTCTTTCACCGTCTCTTTGTTCAACGCCATCTCGGCAATAAAGCGGCTGGGCAGCCCAGCAATAGTGTCACGGCCTTTTTTGCGGCGGCGCAGCCAGTTCACGGCCAGCGTGCGCTGCGCGCGTGTGATGCCCACGTACATCAGGCGGCGTTCTTCCTGCAGGCGCAGGGCGATGTTTTCTTCGCTATCGCCATCATCCATTTTAAAAGGCAGCAGCCCCTCGTTCACGCCGGCCAGCACCACATGCGGCCACTCCAAGCCCTTGGCGGCGTGCAGGGTGGACAGCGTCACGACGTTCTGGTCGCCTTCGCGTTCGCTTAATGTGGACAACAGCGCGATGCTTTGCACCACTTCCAGCATGGTTTTGGTGGGCTTGGCAATGACTGCGCCGACTGCTTCGTCATCGTCCTGCCCGCCGCAGCGCTGAGCCATCCATTCGCAAAAATCCATCACATTGGTCCATTTGGCAGAGGCTATTTTTTCGCTGTCTTCACCGTCGTACAGGTTTTTTTCGTAGTC
>JANMWH010000224.1:0-16215 GCA_031393945.1 Polaromonas sp.
ATAACTACGGGCGCGCGCAGCTCATTAATTCATAGCAAAAATGATCGGCTCAAGGTAGTTGCTGCACTGCAACACAAACGCAATTAGTTGTACGCCAGCCGTGGGTGGTACTTGAAAGCGCTGCGGCTCGGTGCAAAATGAGCTTCCCCAAGCAACCCATTCCCGCCGCGCCACATTGGGCGGGACGTTTCTGTGTCAAGTCAAAAATCCTCTCTAGCGGCGCTTACTTTAGGCGCCATCGGTGTCGTTTACGGCGACATCGGCACCAGCGTCCTGTACGCGGTTAAAGAAGTTTTCAATCACGGTCACGTTGCTGTCACGCCCGACAACGTTTACGGGCTGATGTCGATTTTCTTCTGGACCATGACCGTGATTGTGTCCATCAAGTACGTGGCACTGGTGCTGCGGGCCGACAACAATGGCGAGGGCGGCTTGATTGCCATGCTGGCGCTGGCGTCCACCGCCGTGAAAGACAAACCCAAGCTGCGGCGCACGCTGCTGATCATCGGCATTTTTGGTACTTCGCTTTTTTATGGCGACGGCGTGATTACCCCGGCTATTTCGGTGCTGTCGGCCGTTGAGGGTCTGGAAGTTGTGTCGCCTGCATTTGCCCAAGGGGTTATTCCGATCACGCTGGCAATTTTGTTTGCGCTGTTTGTTGTTCAAAAAAAGGGGACAGCGGGCATCGGCAAGTTTTTTGGCCCTATTACGCTGGTCTGGTTTTTTGTCATTGCGTTGCTGGGTGTCTCGCAAATCATTACCCAGCCCGAGATTTTGAAAGCGCTTAGCCCGCACTATGCAGTGCTGTTCATGTGGGCCAACCCGGGCACCACGTTCATCATTTTGGGCGCTGTGGTGCTGTGCGTCACCGGGGCTGAGGCGCTGTACGCCGACTTGGGGCACTTTGGTAAAAAGCCGATTCGCCTGGCGTGGTTCAGCATCGTCATGCCTTGTTTGGTGCTCAATTACTTCGGCCAAGGCGCGCTGCTGTTAAGCAACCCTGCCGCTGTTAAAAATCCGTTCTATTTGATGGCTCCTGATTGGGCGCTGCTGCCGCTGGTGGGGCTGGCCACCATGGCCACGGTCATCGCCTCACAAGCGCTGATCACCGGCGCTTTTAGCGTAACCAAGCAAGCTATTCAGATGGGTTATTTGCCACGTCTGCGCATTTTTCACACCAGCGTGCGCGACACCGGCCAAATCTACATGCCGTTCGTTAATTGGGGCCTGTTTGTGGTGATTGTGCTGGCGGTGGTGATGTTCCGCTCGTCCAGCAACCTGGCGGCGGCTTACGGCATTGCGGTTTGCACTGACATGCTGATCACAACTGTCTTGACTTTTTATGTGATTCGCTACGGCTGGAAATACCCGTTGTGGTTGTGTCTTGCCGCAACAGGCGTTTTCTTTGTCGTGGACTTCGCGTTTTTCGCCTCCAACCTTATGAAGCTATTTGCGGGCGGCTGGTTCCCGCTGGTAATTGGCGGCGTGGTGTTCGCGCTCATGATGACCTGGAAAGACGGCCGCCGCCTGCTGAATGAAAAAATGCGGGTCGACGCCATCGACCTGACCAGCTTTTTAGACGCGGTGTTCGTCAGCCCGCCCGCGCGAGTCGAAGGCACTGCGGTGTTTTTAACCGCCGAGCCCGGCACGGTCCCCAATGCATTGCTACACAATTTGAAGCACAACAAAGTGCTGCATGAGCAAAATTTGTTTGTCACGGTGCGCAACCACGAGGTGCCGTGGATAGGCATGGACAAGCGCCTGGAGATTGAATCGCTGGGCCACCAGTGTTGGCAAGTGGTGGTGAACTACGGTTTTAAAAACGATCGTGACTTACCCAAAGCCCTGCAAAACGTGAAAGGCCGTGGCTGCGGCCTAGACCCGATGATGACCAGTTATTTCTTGTCCCGAGACACCGTGGTGCCCACCATTGGGGGCGGCATGGCAGCTTGGCGCGAAAAGCTGTTTGCGCAAATGCACCACAACGCCAGCGGCGCAGCAGACTACTTGAACTTGCCGAGCAACGCGGTGGTGGAGCTGGGCAGCAAAATAGAAATTTGATAGCGGTGGGCGGGCGATTGAGTTGACCCGGTCATCTGCGCCCAGGCGGTCAGCCAGTCAGGCCGTCATGCCCATGTCTTCAGCAGCAAGCTTTGATGCCGCTGACTGGGCGGCTATGGGTTTGTTGTTGCCGGTGACAGCGTCTAGCGCTTGCGCCACCACGCCGCTGGTGTCGACCAACCTCAGCAAGTTTTGCATCATCAACTTTTCGCAGCTGCGGCTGGTCATGGAATGGGGCTGGCCGCCGTGGCTTAAAAACATGAACAGTGTGGACTTGGTGCTGGCCCAAATCAGTTGCGCACGCAACCAGCGGCGCTTGGAATACAAGTCAACCCAATTGCCAGCGCGCAAGCCCTGCAGCATGGCCAGTGCCTGCTCTTTGGTGAAGGCTTGTGTTGCTGCATGCGCCTGTGATGGAGTGTCGGCCAAGGGGTCGTGCGCTGCCGAATTGATTGCTGGAAGCGTTTCGGCAAAACCTTCAGGCGGTGCTTCGGCAGCTGAGCCAGCGCCAGAAGTTGCTTGTGCAGCGTCTGCTTCAGTTTCAAGCGGCGTCGGAAACGTAGGCTGGGTATCTTCAAAGCCAGCAGCATCTTGATCATTGCGACCCAGCCACAGCGGCTGCGCTCCAGCGCGGATTTTTTCCAGCCGCTCCAATGGCGAGCTGCTTGAATCTGCAGCGTCAGGGCTATCAGTTAACTCCAGTGCGTCGGTTGAATCATCCAGCGAGCCCATGTTCGACTCTTCAGCATCGCGCCGCGTTTTAAGTCGCCTGAGTTTAAGCACGGGTTTGTGCAGCTTCATCAGCGCCTGAAAAAAAGTGTCGCTTTCTTCAGGCGTTTGCCCCAGCAGCTTTAAGCCAGAGCGCAGCTTGTCGAGCATGCTGGGTACCATGGCAACAAATTTGGCGGGTTGCTTTAGCGTGGCTTCGTGCTTGACGCTCCAGATCAAGTCGGGCACCACCGAGCCATAGCCTTCTGGGTCAACCTGGTTGCGTTTATCCACCAGCCGGGCGTGCGCCATGACCAGTGCCCAAGGGCCAAACAAAAAGTCCAGGACAAGGCCGGGCACTTTTTGCAAATCAGACCGGGCGCTTAAGTCGAACGCAATTTCATCGGCTTTGGCTTGGCGTTCTTCGGCAAAGCGCAGCGCCTGCAGCACCGCTTGGCGCTTGACCGCTTCTTGCTGGTCTTGCTGGTTCCAGGCGGACTCCAGCTTGTGCAGAGCTAGCGCAAATGGCTGGGTGTTTTTAACTTCGCTGTCGTTCAGCGCGTTGAAAATCGCGTTAATGCCTGCTTCGCCGCTAAAAAACGCTGTGAACTCGTCGCTGTATTCGTCGTTGTACTTAAAACTGCGCTGGGCCACGCGCTCCATTAATTGGCGGCCTACATGGCGCTCGTCGCTGAAAAAGCGCGGGTCGACCATGGCCAGGCGCAGCAGCGACGGCTCTAGCGCAACAATGGCTTCGCGCACTGGGCCCAAGAGGCGCGGGTTTTGCGCCACCTGGTTGACCAGCTGGCGCACCACTTCCAGGCCCATGACCTGACCAACTTGAGTGGCCTGTTTTTTGAGCTGGGTGCGCACCATGGTGCGGCGCCGAGCGTGGCCATAGTTGCCCCACGCGCCGGTGCTCAGGTGGCTGGCGGCACTGACCGTGCGCTGCGGCCGGTCTACCGAGGGCAGGTGCTGGTAGTTGCTTTGCGGCTGGCGCGCGTCAAGCTCGTCGTCTATTTGCTCATTAAGGGCCTGTAGTTCTTCGTCAACCTGCTGGTAATAAGCCGGGGCCAAGCGCTGACCAGCGTTGTTGCCGCCCCGAAACAAAAAATCGTCGAAAAAGTCTTCTCGAACGCCTTGATCTGACAAGTCGGCGTACACCGTCGGCTGCTGTCCGCCACCTTGTTGACTCCAATCGCCACCGTTGCCAGCAGATACGCTGCCGCCTTCGCCGCTATTGACGTCATTGCCACCATTGCCGCTCCATTCACCGCCACCGTTTTCGCCGCCCGCCGGGGACGAGTGCGGCTCGCCGTTTGCCCCGCCGTTGCCGCCGCGCCCGCTACCGCCACCGGCGTTGCCGTTGCCTTGCGGCGTCTGCACCACACGGTACTGCGCCGCTTGTACGTTGGCCGACTCTAGCTGCTCCACAGCTTTGGCGTAAATGGTTTTAAGCCCCAGGCCCAAAGGCGGCGCGATGTGCTTGGCCCACAGCGCGGGAAGCGCCGCAGCGCCATCAGGGGCTGTCATCAAGTTGTGCAGCACCCGCGTGAATTCTTGTGGCCTGAGCGGGTTGTGCTCGGGCATGACATTGGGCAGGCCGAGCGCGGTACTGATCAGCGCGTCAAGCTCGGCCAGCTTTTGTTCAAGGCCGGGCAGAATTTGCTGCAGCAGGCGCTGCGAATCAATGGCTTGTGCCACCTCTGCGTCGTCAACCAATTTCAAACTGTCGAGGTTCAAACCGCTCATACCTGCGCCGCCATAGCGGGACTCGGCGGCGGCTACACCGGGCGGCAAGTTAGTATCCTCGGGCAAAAGACGTGCCCCGGCCAAAGGCGTTACCGCTACGCTCGCCGCAAACGCCGCCAGCATGTCAGCAGCGTAGCGCGCCTTCCAGCTGTCTTTTCGGCTGGCGAGTTGACGCCACGCATTGGCCAGCTGGTCCCGCTCGGCCACTTTCATGCTTTTGATCTCTTGCTGCTGCAGCGTCTCCACTGCGGTGTCAATGCACTTCGCCAACAACGGCCCGCATGCTTGTGCGGTGTCTTCGAGGCAGTGTTTTAGAACGTCAGATTGCTGAGTCATCGAAGATCGGTCAGGCGAAGTTTTCTGGCAGAAACGGCTGCGGTTGGCTGAAAGCGTTACGGGTATGAAGTGTAAGGCGCGACTAAATAATAGCGGTTGGCGCAAGGGTTGGGTTGCCGCCGGTTTAATTTGCTTACAAATAGTCAATATCAGTGAACAAGGTCACTGACTTGCAGCTCACAAGCCGCCCCAAGCAAAGGTAATCAGGGGCCGCTTTTAGGCAAAAAACCCGATTTCCAGAACAAATAAAGCCTGTAGCCCAATAAACACAGGCGCAAGCAGCTATAAAAACAATAGTAATGAGGCGCGCGATGAGGTTTGAGTTCTAGTGTGCCTCAGGTCTGCACCGCTTGCCGAACGGCGTGTTCCCATTGCGACATCAACTCGGCAGCGCGGCTGGTGCTGAGGGTGGGGTAAAAAGTTCTTTCCGCCCGCCACAAGCCCGATAGCTCGGCGGTGCTGCCATACACGCCGCTTGAAAGCCCTGCCAGGTACGCCGCACCCAGCGCCGTGGTTTCGGTAACTAGAGGCCTGACCACTGGAATACCCAGTAAATCTGCCTGGAACTGCATCAGCAAGTCGTTGACGCAGGCGCCGCCGTCTACCCGCAGCTCAGCCACCGGGGTTGCGCCCGCGCTGATGGCGTCGCGGCTCATGGCCTGCAGCAACGCAGCGCTTTGGTAGGCAATGCTTTCAAGTGCGGCGCGCGCAATGTGCGCCATCGTGGTGCCGCGGGTCAGCCCGGTAATCGTGCCCCGGGCGTCGGGCTGCCAGTAGGGCGCGCCCAAGCCGGTAAAAGCCGGCACCATCATCACGCCGCCAGAATCAGGCACGCTTTCGGCAAGCGCCTGCACCTCAGTGCTGCTCTGAATGGCGTTTAAACCGTCACGCAGCCATTGCACCACTGCGCCGCCCACAAACACGCTGCCTTCAATTGCAAACTCTGGCTGCGCAGTGGTTTGCGCGGCGCTTGTGGTCAACAGGCCGTTGGTTGAGGTTTGAAACTGGCTGCCCGTGTGCATGAGGGTGAAGCAGCCCGTGCCGTAAGTGTTTTTGGCCATGCCGGCTGTAAAGCAAGCCTGCCCAAACAGTGCGCTTTGCTGGTCGCCCGCAACGCCGCCTATCGGTATGGCGTGGCCCAGCAGCTCAGGCCGCACCACCCCAAAATGTGCGCTGGACGGCAACACGCGTGGCATCAGCGACGGCGGAATAGCTAGCAGCGCCAACAGCTCGGCGTCCCATTGGTTGGTGTGCACGTTAAACAGCATGGTGCGGGACGCGTTGCTGACGTCGGTGCTGTGAATGGCGTGCGCACGTGTGCTGGCCTGGCTGCCGCCAGAAAGCTGCCACATCAGCCAGCAATCGACCGTGCCAAAGGCCAATTCGCCGTTTTCAGCTTGCTTGCGCGCACCTGCCACGTTGTCTAGCAACCATTTCAGTTTGGTCCCTGAAAAATACGCATCGACCAGCAGCCCGGTTTTCGCTTGAATCAGCGGTGCTTTGCATTGCGCGCGCAATTCTGCGCAGGTGTTTTCGGCGCGGCGGTCTTGCCAAACAATGGCGTGGGCAATAGGCGCGCCCGTGGTGCGGTTCCACACCACCGTGGTTTCGCGCTGGTTAGTGATGCCCAGCGCCCGAATGTGCTCAGGCTTGATGCCTTGAACTGCGGCTTTGGCAAGCGCTTGCCGCGCGGTGGCGAGTTGACTGTGCCAAATTTGCATCGGGTCATGCTCAACCCAGCCGGGCCGGGGGTAGATCTGCGGCAGCTCTTGCTGGGCCTGAGCCGCGATTCGCCCCGCTGCATCGAACACAATGCTGCGCGAGCTGGAAGTACCTTGGTCAAGTGCAAGTAGATAGGTCATGGCGGCTCTGAGCGATGAGTTGGAGGGCTAATTTGCTATTGATATAAGAGCTGATTACGCCTGTAAATATTGGGCTACAGCACGATTTTATTAAAAATAGCGGGATGCGCGCTAGGCCAGCGCTACTTCACACTGCACATTGGCTTCGTCCAGCAGTGTGGCAAACGGTTCGAGCGGCGGCGCATCGGTGAACAGCCGGTTGATTTGCGACAGGCGCGCCAGCTCCACCATGGCGGGGCGGTTAAATTTGCTGTGGTCGGCGGCCAGCCACACTTCGCGCGCATGGGCAATGATGGTTTGGGCAACCTTCACCTCTCGGTAGTCAAAGTCGCGCAGCGAGCCGTCGGGCTCAATGCCTGAAATGCCAATGATGGCGATGTCCACCCTGAACTGGCGAATAAAGTCGACAGTCGCTTCGCCCACAATGCCGCGGTCTCGCGGGCGCACGACGCCGCCCGTCACGATGACTTCGCAATCGGGGTTGCCGCACAAAATTGCCGCCACATTCAGGTTATTGGTAATCACCCGCAGGCCTTTGTGGTGCAGCAGGGCTTTGGCAATTGCTTCAGTCGTGGTGCCAATGTTCAAAATAAGCGAGCAATGGTTGGGCACGTTTTTGGCTACGGCTTTGGCAATGCGTGCCTTGCCTTCAGCATTCAAACTTTCACGCTGCTGGTGGGCGATGTTTTTGGTGGTGGAGCTGGGCACCCGCACCCCGCCATGAAATCGCGTTAGCAAGCCAGCGCTGGCCATGCCCTGCACATCGCGCCGAACGGTTTGCAGCGTTACGCCCAACGTGTCGGCCAGTTGTTCTACTGACACTGAACCTTGCGTACGCACCACTTCCAAAAGCCTTATTTGCCGGGGATTTGAGTTCATTTTCTTTTAACGCTTCAGGTTGCGCTTCGGGTTTGATTCACAAATGGTCACACAAACGAACTGAAAACGATGATACCTCGCAAAAATTCGAACCTACTAAGGGTAAGTAATGAGCTAAACCGATCAAAAACGAATAACAATCGCAAACATTCGAATCTATACGGATTCACATTTCCGTCAGGAGTTTGGTTGTGCTGGGATTTAATTCGACGTCTTTTCAAGCGCTGCGGCTAGCTAATGCCCACCCCCCATTTGTGCTGGGGCAACACTGATGCAGCTCGCGCTTGACCGTGTTAGCAAAAAAGTCGGCGCGCAGCCATGGCTGTATGAACTGAGCCTGGCCCCGCGCCCTTCTGAGGTGACTGTGTTGTTGGGCGCCACCCAGTCCGGTAAAACCAGCCTGATGCGCATCATGGCTGGGCTGGACGTGCCCACCGTTGGGCAGGTTTTGGTCGACGGCAATAACGTGACTGGCATGCCGGTGCGGCAGCGCAATGTAGCCATGGTTTACCAGCAGTTCATCAACTACCCGTCCATGCGAGTGGCCGACAACATTGCTTCGCCACTCAAGTTGCGTGGCGAAAAAAACATTGATGCCAGCGTGCGGAGTCTCGCTGAGCGCTTGCACATTGACATGTTTTTAGACCGCTATCCGGCTGAGCTTTCTGGTGGTCAGCAGCAGCGAGTAGCGCTGGCGCGCGCCCTGGCCAAACGCGCACCATTGATGTTGTTAGATGAGCCACTGGTCAACCTAGACTACAAATTGCGGGAAGAGCTGCGCGAGGAGTTGACGCAGTTGTTTGACGCAGGCGAGTCCACGGTGATTTATGCCACCACCGAGCCGGGCGAGGCTTTGCTGCTGGGCGGCTACACGGCCGTGCTGGATGCGGGTGAGCTGCTTCAATATGGTCCAACGGCTGAGGTGTTTCATGCGCCACGCTCTTTGCGGGTGGCGCGCGCCTTCAGCGACCCGCCGATGAATCTGCTGGCGGCCGCCCCCGTGGCCGGCGGCGTGCAGCTGCTGGCGGGGCCAAAGTTAGATATTGCATTGCCTGCTCACGGGGTCGGCAGACTGGGAGACCTCACGGTAGGTGTTCGCGGCAGCGCGCTGCGGATCGTTGCCCGCCCGGGCGATGTCAAGTTAGCGGGCGCGGTGGAGCTGGCTGAAATTTCAGGTTCAGACACCTTCGTGCATGTGGCGACAGCAGTCGGGGAAGTGGTGGCGCAGCTCACTGGTGTGCATTATTTTGAGCTGGGCGTAGCGCTCGATATTTTTATCGATCCCGCCCAGGTGTATGTGTTTGACACTGCAGGCGATTTGTTGATGGCACCACCGCGCCAGAAAGCGCGAGGCTTGTAAATATGGCCCGCATTGATCTTGACCTGGCGCATGCCTACCGAGCTAATCCACAGCAAGACAGCGACTACGCGTTGTTGCCGCTGCAAATGAGTTTTCGTGATGGCGGCGCCTACGCGCTGCTGGGGCCGTCGGGCTGCGGCAAAACCACGTTGCTCAACATTGTGTCGGGGCTGGTGGCGCCGTCACAAGGAACGGTCAAGTTTGACGGCGTTGACATGACCAGTGCCACTCCCCAGCAGCGCAACATAGCGCAAGTGTTTCAGTTTCCGGTGATTTACGACACCATGACGGTGGCCGAAAACTTGGCTTTTCCGCTGCGCAACCGCAAGATGCCAGAAGCGCAAATCAAAAAGCGGGTGGGCGAAATTGCCGAGATGCTCGATATGAGCAGCCAGCTCAATCAGCGCGCTGCAGGCTTGGCAGCCGACGCCAAGCAAAAAATATCGCTAGGCCGCGGCTTGGTGCGCCCGGACGTGTCGGCGGTACTTTTTGACGAGCCGTTGACCGTGATTGATCCGCACTTGAAGTGGCAGCTGCGCCGCAAGCTCAAGCAGATTCATCACGAGCTAAAACTCACCCTGATTTACGTCACGCACGACCAGGTTGAAGCGCTCACCTTTGCTGAAGAAGTCGTGGTGATGACCCGCGGACGTGCGGTGCAAACTGGTTCGGCGGACGCGTTGTTTGAAAAACCGCAGCACACCTTCGTTGGTCACTTTATTGGATCGCCAGGAATGAATTTTTTACCGGCGCGCGTTGACGAAGGCGTGTTGCGGGTCGGCTCTGAAGTTCTGGTGTGGCCCGGCAGCAGCAAGCTGCCGGAAGGTGAGCTTAAGTTGGGTATCCGCCCTGAATACCTTGAGCAGACCGCAGTGGGCGCAGCGGGCGCGTTGGCCTTTAAAGTGAATCGGGTGCAAGACGTCGGCACACATTTCATGCTGACCGCCAGTTTGGGCGACAGCATCGTCAAGTCTCGGATAGCGTCTGCGCTGGAGTTGCCAGAGGCCGGCCACACCGTTTGGTTGCGAGTGATCGGGCCGCACACTTGCCTGTATGCCAATGAGGAACTGGTGAACCTATGAGTACAACAACCAAACCTGTGAATCAAAAAGCCTGGTTTTTAGTGCTGCCAGTGATTATTTGCGTAGCGTTTTCAGCCATATTGCCGTTAATGACGGTGGTGAATTATTCAGTGCAAGACATCATCTCGCCAGAGCGGCGCGTGTTCGTCGGCACTGAATGGTTTGTATCGGTCATGCGTGACGCGGATTTACACGCTGCGCTGGCCCGGCAACTCACTTTCTCACTGGCAGTGCTCGCGGTTGAAATTCCGCTAGGCGTTTTTCTTGCGCTGTCGATGCCCGCACAGGGCTGGCGCGCATCGCTGGTGTTGGTGGTGGTGTCACTGTCGCTGCTGATCCCTTGGAACGTGGTCGGCACCATTTGGCAAATTTACGGACGCACAGACATTGGCTTGGCGGGACATTTTTTGCAAAAGCTCGGTTTTGACTACAGTTATACCGGCAACGCCACGCACGCGTGGGTAACGGTGCTGGTGATGGATGTATGGCACTGGACGCCACTGGTGGCACTGCTTGGTTATGCCGGATTGCGATCCATACCCGACGCTTACTACCAGGCTGCCCGCATTGACGGCGCCAGTAAATTTGCAGTGTTTCGCTACATTCAATTGCCCAAAATGCGCGGTGTGCTGATGATCGCGGTACTGCTGCGGTTCATGGACAGCTTCATGATTTACACGGAGCCATTTGTATTAACGGGCGGCGGGCCGGGCAATGCCACTACGTTTTTAAGTCAATACCTGACCCAAAAGGCCGTTGGCCAGTTTGATTTGGGGCCAGCTGCTGCGTTTTCGCTCATCTACTTTTTGATCATTTTGCTGCTGTGTTTTATTTTGTACAACTGGATGCAGCGGGTTGGGACCAGCAACCAAAAGGAGGTGGGCCATGAATGAAAAAGGTTTCCAGCCGCGCACGCTTTTTCTCGTCGCCTATGTGATTTTTGCTTTGCTCCCCATCTATTGGATGGTGAACATGAGCTTTAAAACCAACGAAGAGATCTTGTCTAGTTTTTCTTACTTTCCCCAGCAATTTACGTGGGGAAATTACGTCAAGATTTTCACTGACCCGTCCTGGTATTCGGGCTATATCAACTCGCTGATTTATGTGGCTATTAACACCGTGATTTCCCTTTTCGTGGCTCTGCCGGCGGCTTATGCTTTTTCACGTTACAGCTTCATGGGAGACAAGCATGTGTTTTTTTGGCTGTTGACCAACCGAATGACGCCGCCAGCAGTTTTTTTACTGCCGTTTTTTCAGCTATACACGACGGTCGGGTTGATGGACACGCATATTGCAGTAGCGCTGGCTCATTTGCTGTTTAACGTGCCGCTTGCAGTCTGGATTCTGGAGGGATTTATGAGCGGGATACCGCGTGAGATTGACGAAACTGCCTACATTGACGGCTATTCATTTCCGCGATTCTTCATCACCATCTTTTTGCCGCTTATTAAAGCGGGCATTGGCGTAGCAGCTTTCTTCTGCTTTATGTTCAGTTGGGTTGAGCTGCTGCTTGCTCGCACCCTCACCAGCGTGAACGCCAAGCCGATAGTTGCCACCATGACCCGTACGGTGTCGGCTTCGGGTATGGACTGGGCGACGTTGGCTGCCGCTGGCGTTTTAACGCTTGTGCCTGGCGCAATCGTGATCTGGTTTGTGCGTAATTACATTGCCAAAGGCTTTGCGATGGGCCGGGTATGAGGAGACGCTGCAATGTTTGAATGGATGGCTTGGACGTTGCCTGTCGCAGTCTTTTTTACTTGCATCGTGCTGATGCTGGTGGGTATGGCACTGTGGGAAACCAAATCGCCGACATTGCTGCGCAAGGGATTTTTACCAATCGAGACAACCCGGGGCGATCGACTGTTTATTGGGCTGCTGGTGATGGCTTATGTGAATTTGGCATTCATCGGTTTAAGCGGGCAGCTGGTCGGGTGGCTGGGTCTTGCGGCAGAGCCTTCGATATGGATCAGTTTTGTACTTTCTTTGTGCTTGCTGGTTCTGGTGATGCGTAAAGGATAGCAAGACAAAACGAATGCAGTTTTAAGGATCGGCTTGACCCCCTGGAGCCGTGACAGCCTTTCAAACAGGGGTTTACAACGTAAGGAGACGGATCATGAAGTTGAGATACACGATATCAAGTGTAGTCATTGCCTGCGCTATGGCCAGTCACGGCTGGGCTGACGAGGCGGCTGCCAAAAAGTGGATAGACAGTGAGTTTCAGCCCTCGACGCTGGCAAAAGACAAGCAGGCCGCTGAGATGAAGTGGTTTATCGATGCCGCTAAAAAGCTGCAGGCCAAAGGTGTTAAGGAAATATCGGTGGTGTCTGAGACGTTGACAACCCATGAGTACGAGTCGAAAACGTTGGCCAAAGCGTTTGAAGAAATCACCGGCATCAAAGTCAAGCACGACATCATTCAGGAAGGCGACGTGGTTGAAAAACTGCAAACCTCGATGCAGTCAGGCAAAAGCATTTATGACGGTTGGATATCTGATTCAGACCTGATTGGTACTCATTACCGTTACGGAAAAATCCTTGCGCTGTCTGACTATATGGTCGGCAAGGGCAAGGAGTACACAAATCCTGGCCTTGATTTGAAAGACTTTATTGGCACCAGTTTTACCACCGCTCCAGATAAAAAGCTGTACCAATTGCCAGACCAGCAGTTTGCCAACCTGTACTGGTTCCGCGCTGATTTATTCGCTAAAAAAGACCTGCAAGACAAATTCAAAGCTAAATATGGCTACGACTTGGGCGTGCCGCAAAACTGGAGCGCGTATGAAGACATCGCCGAGTTTTTTACCAACGATGTGAAAATGATTGACGGCAAGCCGATTTATGGGCACATGGATTACGGCAAGAAAGACCCGTCACTTGGCTGGCGCTTTACCGATGCGTGGCTATCGATGGCAGGTACGGCGGACATTGGTATTCCGAACGGCAGGCCTGTTGACGAGTGGGGCATTCGGGCGGACGCTGACGGTTGTCATCCGCAAGGGGCATCGGTTTCGCGCGGCGGCGCCACCAACTCGCCTGCTGCGGTGTATGCGCTCACCAAGTACATCGACTGGATGAAAAAATACGCGCCCAAAGAAGCGACTGGCATGACGTTTGGTGAGGCAGGACCGGTGCCTGCACAGGGTCAAATTGCTCAGCAAATCTTCTGGTACACCGCTTTCACGGCCGATATGGTTAAAACAGGACTGCCAGTCGTGAATGCTGACGGTACGCCAAAATGGCGCATGGCCCCCGGTCCGAATGGTCCGTATTGGAAGCAAGGAATGCAAAACGGCTACCAGGATGTGGGTTCCTGGACGTTCTTCAAAGATCACAACCCTGACAAGGTGGCAGCGGCTTGGCTTTACGCCCAATTTGTGACCAGCAAAACCGTCTCCCTTAAAAAGTCTATTACTGGTTTGACCTTTGTGCGGGACAGCGACATTCGGCACGACTATTTCACACAAAATGCAGCCAAGTACGGAGGTTTGATTGAGTTTTATCGGAGCCCAGCGCGGGTGGCTTGGACACCGACTGGCACAAACGTGCCGGATTATCCCAAGCTCGCTCAGCTGTGGTGGAAAAACGTAGCGGTGGCTGTGACCGGTGAAAAAACACCTCAAGCGGCCATGGACAACTTGGCTGAAGAGATGGATCAGGTGATGGCGCGGTTAGAGCGTTCGGGTATGGCAAATTGCGCGCCCAAGCTCAATCCCAAGGGTGACCCCGAAAAGTACCTGAGCGATAAAGGCGCGCCTTGGAAAAAGCTGGCCAATGAAAAACCGAAAGGCGAAACCATTGCCTACGAGACGCTTTTGAATGCATGGAAAAACGGCAAAGTTCGTTAATAAGAGCCTCAGTGGCGAGGCCTGGCGTCCGAGATTTGACTTCAGCCTGACGGCCGCGTGCAAGAACCTCTTGCGCGCGGCCGGCGTTTTACGCTGAAGCCAGCTGTCCAATTTGACACTGCCAACAAAATGACAACGGAACTTATGCATCCTGCAACGCCAATCCTGCAAACGCGAAGATGTTCCTTGACGAGCAGCTTGGCTCGCGGAAAAAAATATGACGTAGCGGTGATCGGTGGCGGTGCTACCGGTTTAGGAGTAGCACTCGACGCTGCGGCGAGGGGATTCTCGGTCCTGCTGGTGGATTCGCATGACTTCGCCAAGGGCACTTCATCACGCGCGACAAAGCTGGTGCATGGCGGGGTGCGCTACTTAGCGCAGGGCAATATTTCATTGGTGCGGGAGGCGCTGCATGAGCGAACGACGTTGTTGACTAATGCCCCCCACTTGGCTCAGCCGTTGGCGTTTGTAATGCCGTCTTATAAATTTTGGGAGGCGCCGTTTTATGGCGTGGGGCTGAAGATATATGACGCTCTGGCAGGCAAAGCCGGACTGGGCGCAACGGAGTTTTTAAGTCGCGATGAAACCTTGGCGCTGCTTCCAAACAGCAGACAGGACGGTCCCGGGGGGCGCCTCAAAGGCGGCGTGAAATACTGGGACGGCCAGTTCGATGATGCGCGGCTAGCACTGGCGTTGGCGCGTACGGCGGCCGCTGAGGGTGCGATGCTGGTTAATTACTGTGCGGCCACTGGGTTGATTCACACGGACGGAAAAGTCACTGGCCTGCACGTGAAAGACGTAGAAACAGGTTTGACTTACGAAATAAAAGCCAAAGCTGTCATCAACGCTACTGGCGTGTGGGTGGATCAGTTCCGCATGGAAGATGGCCAGGCCATTGGTCGTGATGTGAAGGCGATGATTGCGCCAAGTCAGGGCGTTCATATCGTGGTGGACCGCAGTTTTTTGCCGGGCAACCACGCTATGCTCATTCCAAAAACAGCTGATGGCCGGGTGCTGTTCGCGGTGCCCTGGTTGGGTAAAACGATTTTGGGCACAACGGACACACCGCGGGATGACGTAGTGCGTGAGCCGCTGGCGTTCAAAGAGGAGCTTGATTTTATTTTGAATGAATCCGCCCGCTATTTGACGAAAGCGCCCCGGCGGGGAGACGTCAAAAGCATTTGGGTTGGCCTGCGGCCGCTGGTCAAACCGGCCGATGACGACGGCGATGAAACCAAAGGTTTGTCGCGTGAACATACCATCTTGGTCAGCAAAAGCGGGCTGGTGACAGTGACCGGCGGAAAATGGACGACCTACAGGGCGATGGCCGAAGACGTGCTGGACAAGTGCTTTGCTGCCGATTTGCTGCCTTCCAAGCCAGGTAGCGTGACGGGCGATTTAAAGCTGGTTGGCGCAGAGCGGGCAAAACAAGCTATCTGTGATGCACCGGGTATCCATCTTTACGGCAGCGAGGCGGCCGCTGTACTTGCGCTGCCAGGTGCAGAAATCGAGTTGGGCGGAGGACTGACCGAAGCGATGGTTCGGTTTGCTGCTCGCTTTGAATACGCCAGAACCGTTGAAGATGTACTGGCTCGGCGCTCGCGCTTGTTGTTCTTAGATGCGGCACTGGCCAAATCGCTTGCATCGACCGTTGCAGCGCTTTTGCAACAGGAAACTGGGATTGACCCGGCTTTAGGTGAATTTTTTGGGCTGTGCGACCAGTATTTGCATCTTCCGGACTGATGTTTCTGAGTTCCTTAGAAATATATAAAGTTTCGTGAAAGAAAAGGTTGACATAGCGTAGGCTTTGGTTAATACTCCAAGGCTTCGCTCGAAAATAGTGAAGTCTTAGAAAATAGCCTAATGGATGCCCCGCAAGTGGTTTGCGAGGCGGACGACAGGCCCAAGACTGATTGACTTGGTAAAGGCCCGTGACGAATAACGGGCTTTTGCCTTGGCGGTGCAAGTTGGGAACACATTTAAATGATTCAAACGCAATCCAAACTCGATGTTGCTGACAATACGGGTGCTAAATCCGTGATGTGCATCAAAGTGCTGGGCGGCTCCAAGCGCCGGTACGCCAGCGTTGGTGACGTCATTAAAGTTAGCATTAAAGAAGCCGCTCCGCGTGGCCGCGTCAAAAAAGGCGAGGTTTATAGCGCAGTGGTCGTTCGCACCGCCAAGGGCATTCGCCGTGGCGATGGTTCGCTGGTCAAATTCGACGGCAACGCAGCAGTGTTGCTTAACGCCAAGCTGGAGCCTATCGGCACCCGCATCTTCGGACCAGTGACGCGCGAACTGCGCACTGAAAAGTTCATGAAGATCGTGTCC
>JANMWH010000285.1:0-2208 GCA_031393945.1 Polaromonas sp.
GCTGCGCGTACTCGATGTGGGCTGCGGCAGCGGCGCGGGCGGTGTTGCCGCAGCCCGCGCACTGGCCAAAGCGAGCCCGGCGGGCCAGCCAATTGAAGTCGTCATGAACGACATCAACCCAGCCGCGCTGCAGTGCACAGCAGTCAATGCAGCGTTTGCATGTATACCCGTTACACTGGCCGAAGGCGATGCGCTGGCGGCAGTCAGCGGCCTGTTTGACGTTATCGTGTGCAACCCGCCGTATTTAGAAGACCCAGCCCGGCGCGCTTACCGCCACGGCGGCGCGGGCTTGGGCCGCGCGCTTAGCGTGCGCATTGCAAGCGAGGCCTTGCAGCGTCTGGCACCCGGCGGGCACTTGCTGGTTTACACCGGCGTGGCGATTGCCGCTGGGGTTGACGCATTTTTAGCCGACATGCAGCCGCTGTTGGCCGAGGCTGGCTGCATATGGTCGTATTCAGAAATTGACCCCGACGTGTTCGGCGAAGAGCTGGAGCTACCGCTGTACGCGCAAATTGACCGCATCGCCGCCGTCGGCTTGATGGCAACCCGACCCATGGCCTCTGCATGATGCAAGCTGCAGCGCACACCTTGAACGCCGATGCCTTGGGGGCACGGGTGCCTCTTACCTCAATTGAAGACGACGATCAGTTGGCTGTGATGGGTGGGCAACAACGCCGCAGCCTGCTAGAGCGCATGCCCAAATGGCTAATTTGTATTCCGCTGGTGGTGCAGTGGCTACTGTTGGCGCTGCGCTACCGCAGCTTGACGCTGCCTAGCTGCGCGAACCCCAGCATTACCTCGGGCGGTTTGGTGGGCGAGGGCAAGCTTGAATATTTTGCCAATATGGGGCCGTTTGCGCTGGCCAGTACTGCGCCGCACTGCGGTCTTTCAACACACACCAAGTACACCGGGGCCGAGCTGCGCCAGATCATTAAATCCGCTGGGCTGGGCTTTCCGTTGATTGCCAAACCCAATTTAGGCCTGTGCGGTTACGGCGTTCGGCTGCTGGCCAACCGCAGTGAGCTGCTGGAGTACCTGGCTGATTTCCCGGCCAACGAATGTGTGGTGCTGCAGCAGTGGTTACCGCAAGAAGGCGAGGCCGGCATTTTTTATGCGCGCGAACCGGGCGCCAAAAGCGGCCAAATCATCGGGCTTACGCTGCGCTACTTTCCCCGCGTGGTGGGTGACGGCTGGCGCAACACTGAAGCGTTGATTGCACTCGACGCCCGGGCCAAGCGGGCGGGCGACTCCGTACGGCACCGCAGCAAACTGAGCGTTAGCCCGGCCTACATACCCAAGTTGGGCGAAGTAGTGCGGCTGGCCACCATTGGCTCTACCCGGGTCGGCGGGCTGTACCGCGACGGCGCTGCTTTTGTCACGCCGCAGCTGAGCAGTGCCATCGACGACATCGCTAGAGACATGAATGAATTTCATTTTGGGCGCTTCGACGTGCGGTTTGACAGCCTGGCTGAACTGCGGGCGGGCGTTGGGTTGACCATCATGGAAGTGAACGGCGCAGGCTCAGAAGCTATTCAAGCCTGGGATCCTGACACTGGCGTGTTGGCCGGGTTCGCCATGATTTTTGAAAAGCAACGCATTTTGTTTGCCATCGGTGACGCCATGCGGCGCAAAGGCTTCAAGCCCATTCGGCTGCGGGTGTTGGCGGCGCTTAACCGGCGGCAAAACCGGCTGATGGGGTTGTACCCGCCGTCGAACTGACGCGTTTTGTTAGGCGTTTTTGCTGCGCGGTTCTGCCCGCCAGCTGCTATGTTTACAGAAGCTGCTTGCGCCCGTATCTATTGGGGAAAAGGCAGATTTGATTGTGTTTTTTGCCTCGTGCGGCGTGTTTTTTCAGCATTGCCAACAGTGCGATACTTCAGCGGTGAAAAAACACATCTACATCTATTCGCCGTCTAGCGCAGTGCGAGACAAAGCCAGCTTTAAACGCGGCATTAAACGCTTGCAATCGCTCGGCCATGAAGTTGAAATTGACGAAGCGGCGCTGGCCAAATACCAACGCTTTGCGGGAGACGACGAGACGCGCCTGGCGGCTGTGCACCGTGCCGCCGCCAGCGGAGCCAGCGTGGCGCTAATCACGCGCGGTGGCTACGGCTTAACGCGTATTTTGCCCGCCATCAACTACAAAGCAGTGGCCAAGTCGATTGAAAAAGGCACGCGTTTTGTGGGCCAAAGCGACTTCACGGCGCT
>JANMWH010000312.1:0-2130 GCA_031393945.1 Polaromonas sp.
GCACTGATTGCTGCAAGCGGCTGGCCGACGCTGCCCGCAGCCACGCGCTGGTTGATGATGAACGCCGTAGCGCTGCTTTGCCAGTCGCTGCTGCGCACCGCGTAGCCGTCCATGGCGCTGTTGTCATGCACCGGCACATTCAATTCGGCAACCAAATCGCGCGCCAGCACGCGGCCATCGGCATCGAACGTACTGACGGATTCAACCCGATCAAACGGCGCGGCATGGGCCAGCAATTCAGCCAGTGCCTCGGCTAGTGGCTTCAATAGCTTGAGCGGTTTAAACGAGGCGCTGGTTGCTGGAGCGGTCATTGCGTCACCTCAGTGCATGTCAAATGAATATGCAAACCGCTCGTGGTTAGCCAGTAAATAATCAGCCACCACTTCAGCGTTGTTGATGTCGAGTATTGGCCGCTGGGTGGCGTGGGGCAACAGCTGCGGTGCATCGGTGGCAATGGCAACGATGAAATCGTCGTCCATGTAACGAACGGGGTTAGCGTCGCTTGAATCAGCGGGCGCCCGCCACACCTCAATCTTCAAGATATCGCTTTCTTTAAAACCTTCTACCAGCACCCAGTCCACGCCCTCATACAGCTCGGCAATCAATTGATGAACAGTCAGCTCAGTCGCTTGCTCAAACTCACGCATCAAGGCAAGTCGGTTGCTGGACGCCACCACCACTTCAAAAGCACCCGCCGCGCGGTGGCGAAAAGTGTCTTTGCCGGGATGGTCAATGTCGAATTTGTGGTGCGCATGTTTGACCACAGACACCCTTTGGCCACGGCTTTTAAGCACCGTAATCAATTGCTCGACCAGCGTTGTTTTGCCCGCGCCAGAATACCCGGCAAATCCGACCACGTTCATGAGAGCACTTTCAAAGAACGAAAAACGCTATGGTTTAAGGAGCTGCTCGCGCCCGTATTTATTGGGCTAAAGGCTGATTTAATGCACATTTTGAACGATATATGACTTGATTTGAGCCACATCAGGCGGCATTAGTTTGACGCGCTTGGGCAGCGCCTCAATTCCGTTGAACTGCGGCGGGCGCGGAGGCAGTTTGCCCAGCGCTTCTTCAATGGTTTCAGCAAATTTAATCGGCAGCGCGGTTTCCAGCACCACCATTGGCACGCCCGCTTGCATGTGCTCGCGCGCTACTTTCACGCCGTCGGCGGTGTGCGTGTCGATGATGTCATTGAACTGCGCGTGCACGTTTTGAATGGTAGCCAAGCGGTTGGCGTGCGTGCTTTTACCGCTCAAAAAACCGTAGGTTTTAGCTGCTGATTTGAATGCTGCGTTACCGCTTAAATCAAAACTGCCTGTCGCGTTCAGCTGGTCACGAAACAGCGCCTTGGTTTGCGCGCCATCACGGCCAAGCAGGTCGAATACAAAGCGCTCAAAGTTAGACGCTTTGGAAATATCCATCGACGGGCTGGAGGTTTCGTGTGTGTCGGTGCTTGTCCTGACGCGGTAGATGCCCGTGCGAAAAAACTCGTCAAGCACGTCGTTCTCGTTGGTAGCCACGACCAGGTGCGCAATGGGCAGGCCCATCATGCGAGCAACATGGCCCGCGCAAACGTTGCCGAAGTTGCCGGAAGGAACAGTAAAGCTGACTTTTAAAACTGCAGAGCCCTCACCCCCACCCTCTCCCAACGGGAGAGGGAGTAATTCAGGAGCCCGCTCTGCTCCCTCGCCCCTTTGGGGAGAGGGCTGGGGTGAGGGGCTGACCCCAGCGCTGGTCGCCTGTAAATAGCCAGCAAAATAATATACAACCTGCGCCATTAGACGCGCCCAGTTTATCGAGTTCACCGTGCCAATTTTGTACTTCCGCTTAAATTCAAGGTCATTCGACACCGCCTTCACAATGTCCTGGCAATCGTCAAACACGCCCTTGATGGCGATGTTGTGAATGTTCTCGTCTTGCAGGCTAAACATTTGTGCCTGCTGAAACGGGCTCATCCGCCCGTCCGGTGACGTCATGAACACGCGCACCCCGCGCTTGCCGCGCATGGCGTATTCAGCCGCGCTGCCGGTGTCGCCGCTGGTGGCGCCCAAAATGTTGAGCTCTTCGCCACGCCGCGCCAATTCGTATTCAAATAAATTGCCCAGCAACTGCATCGCCATGTCTTTAAAA
>JANMWH010000341.1:0-1927 GCA_031393945.1 Polaromonas sp.
AGAACGCATGGCCTACCTAAGCACCAACCCCTTCACCGGAAAAGTCGAAAAACGTTTTGACGACATTAGCGCTACTGCGCTTGAAGAAAAAATGGCAGCGGCACACAACTGTTTTAAAAGCGATTGGTCAGCCCGCAGCTACGCAGACCGCACCGCCATTTTGAAGCGCGCCGCCGCACTGATGCGCGAGCGGGCGCAACCGCTGGCCGAACTGATTACGCTAGAGATGGGCAAATTAATTGCGCAGAGCTTGGGTGAGGTTGCGCTTAGCGCATCGATTTTGGACTACTACGCCGACCATGCCGAGCAATTTTTGGCGCCCGAAAAACTGGCCACGCCCAAGGGCGAAGCGATGGTAGAAAGCAGCCCGATTGGCGTGCTATTTGGCGTGGAACCCTGGAACTACCCGTACTACCAGGTTGCACGATTTGCGGCGCCCAACCTGATGGCGGGCAATGTGGTGATGGTTAAGCACGCGTCCAGCGTGCCGCAATGCGCACTGGCGTTTGAGCAACTGATGATGGATGCTGGCGCACCTGCTGGGGCGTACACCAATGTGTTTGCATCGAAGGATCAGGTGGCGCAAATAATTGAAGACCCGCGAATTCGCGCGGTGGCACTAACTGGCAGCGAAGCAGCGGGCGCCATCGTGGCTGCGCACGCTGGCAAACAGCTTAAAAAGACCACGCTGGAGCTGGGCGGCAGCGATGCCTTCATTGTGCTGGACGATGCCGATATGGACAAGGCGATCAAGCACGCCGTCAGCGGGCGCATGGGCAATGCTGGCCAAGCGTGCACTGCGTCAAAACGATTCATTGTTGTTGAGGCGTTGGCCAGCAGTTTCCTCGAAAAATTTCAGTCTGCGCTGGGCGAGTTTGCACCGGGCGACCCGATGGACAAAGCCACCACGCTGGCTCCGCTGTCTTCAGCTTCGGCGCTTGAAAATTTACTAAAGCAAGTGGATGCGGCGGCTAGCCACGGCGCACGTGTGGTCATGGGCGGCAAGCGCATTGACGGCCTGCCGGGTAACTTCATGCAGCCCACCATTTTGGTAGACGTTGACCCGAAAAATCCGGCTTACAAAGAAGAGTTTTTTGGGCCCGTAGCGATGTTTTTCAGGGTGGCCGATGAAGACGCCGCCATTGCGTTGGCCAACGACTCGCCGTTTGGCTTGGGCGGCTCGGTTTTTACCCAAGACATTGAACGAGGCAAGCGCGTGGCCCGCCAGATTGACACCGGCATGGTGTTTATCAACTCGGGCGCGGCGTCGTCGCCTGAGCTGCCTTTTGGCGGCGTGAAAAACTCAGGCTACGGCCGCGAGTTGTCGGGTGCGGGCATTCAAGAGTTCGTTAACAAGAAATTAATTCGCGTCAGTTAGGTCACTAGGTGCCAATTTTGCTATGGCATTCATAGCTGCTTGCGCCTATAAATTAGGGGCTGCAAGGCTATTTAATGCTACTTCCACCCCAAAACAGCTTTGTCTTGTTCGTCAAGCGAGTCTGGCACACCTGACGTGATCAGCTTGGCGAAGTCTTCGTCGGGAAGCATGGTGGTCAAGCAGTAAAGTCGGGTGGCCCATAGGTTGCGTACAGCATGCGAATGGCCGGGGAGCAGCCGCAACACCGAGCCCGGCTTGACGTTGACCTCGGTATCGCCCAGCTTGGCAACGCCCTGACCGTGCAGCACTACAAACACTTCTTCAGCCGCGCGGTGCTGATTGGGCGGCGTAAATCCGCCCACATCAAAAATCTCCAGCACTTGAATAAAACCCGTTTTCTCCACCAGCGGGTCTACCAGCATCACGAATTTGTTGGTCTCACCTAGAGCAATCCGATACACCGGGCAGTCGGCAGCAGCCAAGTGAGAAAAAGCGGGCTGCTTCACGTCAAAAATCCGCTGGATTGCGTGGTGAAACCAAAACACTGGC
>JANMWH010000395.1:0-1723 GCA_031393945.1 Polaromonas sp.
CCCGACTGAATGGCGAGCCAACGTCACGCAAATCAGCAATGCGCAAGGCGCTGCCATGGACGCTACCGACGCCCGCCAGTTAAGTGCAGGCGAGCTAGAAGGCCGCCGCCAGATTGGTGACTATTTCAATTTTTTGCGCTCTGAAGTCCCGGGTTTTGAGCAGTCGGCAATCGTAGACATAGCGCCCCAAATCGGCATACGCGAATCGCGTCGAATCAACGGCCTTTATTCGTTGAGCGGCGAAGACATCCTGGCCTCCAGCAGATTTACCGACACGATTGGCTTCAACGCCTGGCCGATGGAGCTGCACACCGCTGGCAAGATCGACTGGCAATTTCCCCGCAACGACGAAGCAGGCGTTGGCCGCGCTTTTAATGACTTGCCCTGGCGCATGCTGGTGCCGCCCAATGTAGACAACCTGCTGGTCGCGGGGCGCTGCGCCTCAATGACGCATGAAGGGCAATCTGCCGCGCGTGCCAGCGGGGCTTGCTTTGTGATGGGACAGGCCGCCGGTACCGCAGCATCGGCACTCGGCGCTGGGCAGCGCTTTGCAGATGTCGACGTTGCCGCCTTGCAAACGGCTCTTATTCATGACGGCGTTTACCTCGACCAACATGCCAGCTAACTTACCTATCGACCCTTCCGACCGTTCTGCTCCCAGCGGCTCGGCAGCGGAGCGCCAGGCCTTTTACAACGCGATTAGCCAGCACAGCATGACACCTTTGTGGGAAGTGCTGCACGCCTTGGTGCCGCCCTCGCCCGCTACGCCGTGCCGCCCTGCACTGTGGAAGTACGCAGACATTCGGCCTTTTTTGATGGCATCAGGCGAGCTGATCACCGCCGAAGAAGCTGTGCGCCGCGTGCTGGTACTTGAAAACCCGGCGCTGCGCGGGCAGTCGTGCATCACGCAGTCGCTGTATGCCGGGCTGCAGGTCATCATGCCGGGCGAGGTCGCGCCCAGCCACCGTCACACGCAAAGTGCACTGCGTTTTGTCGTTGAAGGGCAAGGTGCCTACACCGCTGTTGATGGCGAGCGCACTTACATGCAGCCGGGCGACTTCATCATTACGCCGAGCTGGACTTGGCACGACCATGGTCACGATGGTCATGCTACTTCTCATGGGCACGACGGCAAAAATGGTCAACTTGATGTCGCCGCCCCCGTGGTGTGGCTAGACGGCCTTGACATTCCCATGCTGCGTTTTTTCGATGCTGGTTTTGCCGAAAACGGCAACGAAGCCCGCCAGGCCGTCACCAAGCCTGAAGGCATCAATATTCATCAGTACGGTGCCAACATGCTGCCGGTCAGGTACGACGCACCGTTTGGGCAAACATCGCCCATCATTAGCTACCCCTATGAACGCACGCGCCACGCGCTTGAGCAGCTCGAGCGTCACGCAGACGTCGACGCTTGGGACGGCGTAAAACTGCGCTACGTGAACCCGGCCACGGGCGGCGCGCCTATGCCGACCATGGCTACTTTCATGCAGCGCCTGCCCGCCGGGTTTGCCGGCAAGCCCTACCGCCAGACCGACGGCGCGGTGTTCAGCGTGGTCGAGGGCTCGGCAACGATTACCGTAGGAAGCGGCGGGCAAACCACGCAGTTCGAGGTTAGTCCGCGTGACCATTTTGTGATTCCGTCGTGGCACACCGCCACGCTAGCCAGCAGCGAAGGCTGCGTGCTTTTCAGTTTTTCAGACCGTCCGGTGCATCAGGCACTGGG
>JANMWH010000420.1:0-14877 GCA_031393945.1 Polaromonas sp.
CACGTTTGAAGTTACGCAAGAGTTTTTGGCATACATGCTGGGTGTAAGGCGCGTCGGCATCACTGCTGCAGCTGGGGCGCTACAAAAAAGCGGCTTGATCAGTTACAGCCGGGGCAAGCTGACCGTTCTTAACCGCAAGGGACTGGAGCACGCAGCCTGCGGGTGCTACGAGGCTGACCAAAAGACCTACGCCGACCTGCTGTAGGAGCCCTGTGTTTTAAGCATATTTAAAGTGCCTTTTTGGCCGTTGAGCCAATAGATACGGGCGCGAGCAGCTATCAAATTTATCTTTTCTGTTCAATGGTTCAGACTGACTTTGGCTGTGCACGAATTGCAATCAAAGCAAGGTTCGGTACCGCACATAAAAACTTGCAAAAGTTCTCTGAAGGCCTATAGTCCACTTTCCGGTTGACATATCAAACCGCCCATCCAAGGATTGCATATGACCACGACTATGACCTCCGTTGAACAACTCCCCCTTTATTCTTTGGTGTATACGTCAACGGCCAGTCGTCCGCTGGCAAAAAATGACCTTGAGCGTATTCTTGACAACGCAAGGAAGCGAAATCTGGAAGAGCAGGTGACGGGTTTATTGCTGTTCACAGAGGGCAAATTCATGCAGTATCTGGAAGGCCCGCAAAGCGGCGTCCTCACCATATTTGAAGCCATTAAAAAATCCACCTTGCACCATCAAATCGTGGAAGTCAGCCGACAGGCTGTGAGTGCGCGTGAGTATGGCGACTGGTCTATGGCTTTTTTGGCAGACATTGATGCGCACGCACTACCGGACGATGCAAAAGATGCGCCCCTGAGAAGCAACCTGGAAGCAAAAGCCACCCCTACCTCGTCTGCCGCCCATCACCAATTAGCTGAATTCTGGAAAAAGCCTTAAACAGCCTGCGCAGCCCATCATTTTCCCAGCGGATTCGCCATTGAACTGCCCGTGGCTGCTAGGCGGGCGCCCAAAAAACCTACGCTGAGTTGTTGTAACGGCACATCAAGCATCAGCAGGGCTTGTGGCGGCCCCAAAATGCCTTAAAAACACCAGTTTTAGGCATAATTTAGTGCTGTAGCCCAATAAATTCGGGCGTGAGCAGCTCCTGTATTAATAGCATTTACCGTTAAACATTGTTAAGAAATGCTTTAAAAGCAATAATCGTTACAACTCGTACTGTGTGCGTTATCGCACAGACACCGGCCCTACAAAAACAGAGGATGAAGTCCTACGCCGCTAAACGTTATTCATCAGGAGGCTCCCCGTGATTCAGCTAGCTCAAACCGCCTCACAGTACCCTAACCGTGCCGCACCCTCCGTGCTTGACACCTTTAGAGCAGAACACATGGCATCAGCACTGCATCGCCCTATTCCCAGCCCAGAGCCAGACCCAGAACCCAACCCCGGGCCAGACGCCATCAACAACGGGCACATAAATGGGAACAGCAACATTTCTGCTGCCGACTGGGACGAGTTATTTCACGCCATACAAGCGCGGCTGGAACACTGCGTGAGTGATGCGTTTCATAAAGCGCCTGAACTGCCCGCGCATGAACGCCAGGAAGTTATCAAGGCGACTGTTCTGCAATGCGTTGAAGCCATGCAGCAGTTGCATGCAGCGCTAACCACAGAACGCGCAGAAATCGAAGCGCGCCAGCAGCTGCACGGGCATTGACCAGCGTGCCAACGCAAACCAATGTGCCGCCGTTTTCAATGACCAACGGCCTTTGTAGCCAGAGCTTTGACAACATGATCGGCGCGTACAAAACCTGCGGCGGAACCGCCAGAGCCGATGACCTGGCGCTGCTGCTAGAGGAAAGAAAAAAAGGCGACTTTGTGAGCCTGGCCAAGCGCATTGTGTCCCGCGACGTCTTCAGCTTTGAGTGGCAAAACCACTTTTGGGTACCCATGTTTCAGTTCAATCTGCAAGACATGTCGGTCAAACAGGAAGTACGGCGTGTAGCTCATGAACTGCACGCGGTGCTCGACAATTGGACACTGGCCCTTTGGTTTACCGAGCCCAACGCATGGTTAAAAGGCAAACGCCCGGTGGACATGGTTGACCGCCAATTTTCAGAAGTGCTGCACGCAGCGCGAGCTGATCGGTTTGTGGCTACTGGCTAGGCACCAGCCAGCGACACCAGCGTTCCTGCGTCCCCGGCCATCATGGCCTCAATGTGCTCAAGAGAGCCAATCACCGCGCGCTGACCGCTTTGACTAACAAAGCTGCAAGCAGCCTCCACTTTGGGCGCCATTGAGCCGCTGGCAAAGGAGTGCGACCGCAAAAACGCCGGGGTTGTGCGGCCGATTGCCTTTTGACTGGGTTGGCCCCAGTCAGTGAATACCGCCTCCACATCAGTCGCGATCAGCAGGCAATCGGCTTTCAGCGCAACCGCCAGCAAGGCCGCAGTCAGGTCTTTGTCAATCACCGCCTCTACGCCTGAACAGGCATTGGTTTTGGCATCGCGCACCACAGGTATGCCGCCGCCGCCCGCCGCAATCACCAGCGCGCCTGAATCCACCAGGCTCGTCAACGCGTGCAAGTTCAACACGCGCAGCGGCCGGGGCGACGCCACCACGCGCCTGAAACCGTTTTTATCGGGCGGCCCATCAGCGGCTACTGCCCAATTGTTTTGCTTGGCCAAGCGCTCGGCTTCTTGCTGGCTGTACATCGGCCCGATGGGTTTGGTCGGGTGCGCAAAAGCACTGTCGTTTGCATCTACCTCTACCCGCGTGATCAGGCTAACCACTTGTCTGCTGGGCGGCAGCAGGTTGCTTAAAGCTTGCTCCAATAAGTACCCGACCATGCCTTGAGATTCAGCGCCCAATACATCCAGCGGATACGGGGAAACGGCAGTGTAGGCAGCAGCTTGCAGCGCCAGCAAACCCACTTGCGGGCCGTTGCCATGCGTCAAGATCACGTCGTGTTTTTTAGCTACACGGGCCAATTGCGCAGCAGCGCTGGTGATGTTGGCGAGTTGGTTCTCAAAGCTCAGGGCTTCACCCCGCCTGAGCATGGCGTTGCCGCCCAGTGCAATCAACACTCTCATGCCAGGGTAGCGACCAGAATCGCCTTGATGGTGTGCATGCGGTTCTCGGCCTGGGTGAACACAATCGATGCCTCTGATTCAAACACCTCGTCGGTGACTTCGATTTCGCTCAAGCCATACTTTTCATGAATCTCCCGGCCTACTTCGGTCTCTAAATTGTGAAAAGCTGGCAGGCAGTGCATGAACTTGGTACGCGGCTTGCCAGTGGCATGCATCAGCTTCGTGGTTACCTGGTACGGCAGCAACTGCGCGATGCGTTTTTTCCAGATGCTTTCCGCCTCGCCCATCGACACCCACACGTCTGTGTACAAAAAGTCGGCGTCCTGCACGGCTTTAACCGGGTCTACTTCAAGCGTGATTTTGGCGCCCGTGGTTTTGGCGAGCGCGCGCATTTCGGCTACCAATTGCGCTGGTGGTTGCAACTCTTTTGGCGATGCAATTCGCACGTCCATGCCCATTTGCGTGCCGCCCACCAACAGCGAGCAACCCATATTGAAGCTGGCGTCGCCCAGGTAGCAAAACGACAGCTCATGCAGCGGCTTTTCACCAAACTCTTGCATGGTGAGCAAGTCGGCCAAGATTTGTGTGGGGTGGGCCTCGTCAGTCAGGCCGTTCCACACCGGTACGTGTGAAAAGCGGGCCAGGTCTTCAACCACCGTCTGGTGAAAGCCCCGATATTCAATGCCGTCAAACAACCGGCCCAACACGCGCGCCGTATCTTTGAGTGATTCTTTGTGCCCCATTTGCGAGCTGGCTGAATCCAGAAACGTCACGTGCCCACCCTGGTCATGCACCGCCACTTCAAACGAGCAGCGGGTGCGGGTTGATGCCTTTTCAAATATCAGCGCAATGTTTTTACCCTTCAAACGCGGGTATTCGTTGCCTGCGTATTTGGAGCGTTTGAGCTCTTGCGCCAGGTCAATCAAAAAGCGAATGTCGCGCGGGGAGAAGTCTTTAAGGTCGAGCAGGCTGCGGTTGCAAAGGTTAAAGCTCATGGTGTTGGTCCATTTTCTAGATTGGATCACGCTCAATCGGGCAGGTCATGCAGTGGCTGCCGCCCCGCCCTCGCCCCAGCTCGCTGCCAGGAATGGTGATGACTTCAATGCCGGCCTTGCGCAGCAGGGTGTTGGTGTAGGTGTTGCGGTTGTAGGCCATGACCACGCCGGGCGCAATGGCCAGCAGGTTGTTGCCGTCGTCCCACTGCTCGCGCTCTGCTTCATAGGCATCTCCACCAGTGGCCACGGTATGCAGCTTGGGCAGGTTGAGCGCCTCAGCCACCACTTCTAAAAACGGTTTGGATTCAAGCCGCACATCCAGGCTGCCCTCTTGCTTGCCCGGGCGCAAGCTGTGTGTGCGAATGCCGTCAGTTACTTCAGGGAAAACAGTGACCAGGTCTTCGCGGCAAAAGGTAAACACGGTGTCCATGTGCATGGCGCCACGTGATTTGGGCAGCTGGGCTGCCAGCACGCGCGTGAATTGGCCGCTGGCAAAAAGACGCCGCGCCAATTGGCTCACCCCCTGCGGTGAAGTGCGCTCACCCATGCCAATTAACACCGCGCCGTTGCCAATGGGCATCACGTCGCCGCCCTCAATCGACGCCAAGCCGTGGGGCTCGTCGGGGTCACCCCACCACTCTTGCGGCGGCGTGCCATGCTTGGCGTCTACCAGCCCAGTCGCCGCGCCTTTGAAGTGCGGGTGAAAGCGGTAAATGGCGGTCATCAACAAAGTTTCTTGCTGGCGAGCGGGCCAAAACATCTTGCACAGCACCACGCCCGAGCCAATCCAGCAGCTGCTGTCACGGGTAAACAAGGTATTGGGCAAAGGCGCTGTCAGCAAGTCAGCAGGCGCGCTGAACTGCGCCAGCAGGCCGTGTGTGTCAAACGGCACATCGGCCTTGGCAATGCCGCCTATCAAATGCGCGGCAAGCTGAACCGGGGCCATGGCGTCCAGCCATGGCCGAAGGAATTGCGCTAATTCGGCATCTACAAAATCGGAACCCAATTTACGGTCAAGCAACCAGGAGCGCGCTTTGGCATCACTGACCGTCTCAAGCAGCAGGTCATGCATTTCCAGCACCTCAATGCCGCGCTCGACCAGCACACTGGTAAAAGCATCATGGTCAGTGCGCGCCTGCGCGACCCAAATAACGTCGTCAAACAACAAGTCGCGGCAATTGGCGGGCGTCAAGCGCTTTTGCGCCAGCCCTGGCCTGCACACAATCACCTTGCGCAGCTTGCCGACTTCAGAATAAAGTCCGCGCGGCGTGTGCTGCGCCTGTGGGGTGGCGTCTGACGTGCTTAAAAGCGCTGTAGTGTTGCGGTCTGAATCCAGGCTATTCATGGCGAGTCTGTCCTTCAATTGAGGTGAAAACGTTTCGGGCCATAGCAGTCGCATGACGCGGCTACAGCGTTATTTGCTTACTTGCCAATTGGTATGCAGCAAGTGCGGCCAATGCGACCAACGCCGCCAAAATAGCCCACTCCGTTTTAGTGAAGGCTGTTTGACTGCGCTGGTGTTTGGCCCAAAAATACAAGGCCGCGCCCGGCGCATAAAGCAATGCACTTAGCAGCAAGTACTTGGGCCCAGCGGCGTACAACAGCCACAGGCAGTAAACCGATGCGAGTACCGTAACCGGCTTTTCCCAACGGCTATTTGCTATTTTTTCAGTAGCTGCTTGCGCCTTATTTTGTTGGGTAAAAGCCACTTTTGCACCGTAAATGGCACTAAAAAGGTAGGGCAGCAAGATCATGGCGGTTGACAGCGAAATCAACGCCAGGTACGACGCTTTAGACACCAGCGTCAGTATTAAAAACAGCTGCACCATGATGTTGGTCAGCCACAGTGCGTTGGCGGGCACGCCTTTGCTGTTGAGCTTGGTCAGCGCACGCGGCATTACGCCGCCTTGCGCGGGCGTAAAAAGCGACTCGGCGGCCAGTAAAGTCCAGGCTAAAAAGCCGCCACCCACAGACACGATCAGGCCAATGTAAATTACCAGCGCGCCCCAGTGGCCCACGGCTTTTTCAAGCACGGGCGCCATCGACGGGTTTTTGAGCAGCGCCAGCTCGGGTTGCGACATCAAACCCAGCGACAACAGCGACACCGCGCTAAGCAGCGCCAAGCAGATTAAAAAACCAATCACGGTTGCGCGCCCCACATCGGCGCGGTTTTGCGCCCTGGCCGAATAAACGCTGGCGCCCTCAATGCCAATGAACACCCACACCGTGACCAGCATGGTGCTTTTAACCTGGTTGAGGACGCTGCCCAGCTCAACGTCGCCCCAAAAATCGAGCTTGAAAGTGGCACTGTCAAACACTGATGCCAACACAACAATAAAAAGCAGCAGCGGCAAAATTTTGGCCACAGTGACAACAGCATTAAGCACCGTTGCGCCTTGTATGCCGCGCAGCACCAGCGCGTGTACCACCCACAGCACCACCGATGCGCCAATAACGGCCTGCGGCGTGTTGCCCTCTCCAAACGCCGGGTAAAAGTAGCCCAACGCGCTGAACGCGGCGACCAGGTAGCCTACATTGCCGATCCACGCTGATATCCAGTACCCCCAAGCGGCGTTAAAGCCAACATAGTCGCCTGAAAGCTCTCGTGCATAGGCATAAATGCCGTTGTCAAGCTCTGGCTTGCGGGTTGCCAGCATTTGGTAAACAAAGGCCAGCATCAACATGCCCACGCCTGTGATCACCCAGCCCAAATCGATCGCGCCCGCGCCAGCGCCAACCGCCATGTTTTGTGGGAGGCCAAAAATTCCGCTACCGATGATCGAGCCAACCACCAGTGCTATCAGCAAGCTCAGGCCTAGTTTTTTGGGTGGAGCGGCTGGCTTGGTAGGCATATCTTTTTTGACGTCGGCGTTGGGTTGAAAGGCAAAACCAACTGTGCCTACGCGATGCGGTGAGTTCTGTGCGCCAGCGCACATAAGCACCCGCCTGCTGCGCCGCATGTGTGTAGTCCAAAAGCTCAAGGTGCGCTGGCAACGGTTTTAGCACCGCACACTCAGTGCGCATGTGCTTGCTGTTTTTACGGGCTTAACGTTATGAAATCTTCACACCTGTTGCGTCTCTCGGTCATTTCTACGTATTTAATAGCAAACAGCTCTCTGAATGCTTGGGCTCAAGAGCCAGTCAAACCATCAGAACAGCCACAGGTAACTTCCCCAAGCTTCAAGTTTTATGGCTTGATTGAAGGCCACGCCATTCGCGACTTTGGACAAAGCGGCCCGTCCGACATCTTCACAGACTTGGCATTTCAGCCACTTGACAATTCAGGCGGCCCAACTGGAAAAACCCGCTACACCGGCGAAACCAGCCGTTTTGGCTTTGATGCATCAACGCCCGTCAATGGCGTGCCATTGGCAGCAAAACTTGAATTCGACTTTTACGGCTACAGCCCAGACAAGCAAAACAAGCCCCGCCTGCGGCAGGCCTACGCCGAATACGGCGGTTGGCTGGTGGGCAAAACCTGGTCAACTTTCATGGATCTGGACGGTCTGCCCGAAACGGTCGACTTCAATGGCCCCATCGGAGCGCCGTTTTCTCGCCGCGTCATGCTGCGCTACGCTTGGGGCGACGCTGACAAGGGCCACAAATGGACGGTGGCAATCGAGCAACCCAAAGACCAGTTTGCAGGCGGCAGCAGCAACGAAAAGCTGCCAATTTTTGTGGCGCGAGTAGACAAAACGCTTGCCAACGGTGCGTATAACTTTCGCATCATGACGCACGAAAAACGCAGCCCGACGATTAGCAAACGTGGCTATGGTTTCGGTGTGGGCGGGCGCTACAAGCTGTCTGACAAAGACACACTGATGGCGCAGTACACACGGGTCGATGGCGACATCGACATGCTGTACGGCTCTAATGGGTACGCCATTGACCCGGCTACCGGCGCGCTGTCTTTTGATAAAAACCAAGGCCTTGTGTTGGGTTATGCGAGAGTCTTTTCCGAGCAGCTTCGAAGCAATGTGGCGCTGGGCTTTAACCATGGAAAAACGGCGCAAGCCATTGACAACCGCTCACTCAAGCAGATTTTTGCCAACTTGATCTACACGCCCCTGAAGGGTTTGGATTTAGGGATGGAACTGATCTATGGCCAGCGAAAAAACTTTACCAGTGATGTAGGCACCATGCGCCGCTTGGACCTGATGGCGCGCTACAGCTTTTGACAATATGAGTCCATCAGTTGCACCTTCTTCGAACTTGACTGTTCTGGCAAAACCTGCGCCCACGCCCACTCTGCCCCTGCCCACTTTGCCCGAGCCCAAAAAGCAGGCCGAAAAGATAAAAAAAACCATCCCACCGCGCACGTGGCTCAAAATTGGTTTGGGCGCGCTTGTGGTCATTGCGCTGGCGCTTTACCTGCTGCGCAACGTGCTGCTTGGCACACCGACCACTGTGCATGCCGCGACCAGCGCTGAGCTGGTGCAAAGCGTGGTGGCCAGCGGCCGGGTTATTTCGCCCCAGCGGGTCACAGTGGCATTGCAAGGCTCAGGCCGGGTGCTGCGAGTAGCCGTTGCTGAAGGCCAGGCGGTTGAATCTGGGCAGTTGCTGATTGAGCTGGACAACCGCGACGGCCGCGCCAGCCTGGCTCAAGCCAGTGCAGCGGTAGCGCAGGCGCAGGCCAAGTTACGGCAACGGGGCGAGCTTAGCCAGCCGCAGGCCGTGCAAGCGCTGGCACAAGCCCAGGCGACTGCGCTGCAAGCACGCAAGACGCTAGACCGCAACCGTGATTTGCTGGGACAAGGCTTTATCAGTCAGGCGGCAGCAGACGATTCGCAGCGTGCCTTGGACGTGGCCGCCAGCCAGGTCAGCAGTGCCCAAGCGCTGGTTAAAAGCAATGCCGCTGGGGGTAGCGATGCCTTGCTGCTTGAGGCCGCGCTGCGCGAGGCACTGGCCGGACAACAATTGGCGCGTGCCAAATTAGACCAAGGCCTTGTCTATGCGCCCAGCAGCGGCGTGCTGATTTCACGAAGCGTAGAAGTGGGCGACGTTGTGCAACCCGGCAAGGCATTGATGGTGCTGGCAGCCAGCGGGCAACCGCAAATTTTGATTCAAATTGACGAAAAGAACCTGTCAAAAATAGCGCTTGGGCAAAAGGCATTTGGCTCGGCCGACGCGTTTGCCAGCCAGCGCTTTGATGCGGTGGTGGGCTACATCAACCCCGGCATAGACGCTGCGCGCGGTTCGGTCGAGGTCAAACTCAACGTCGCCAACCCGCCGGCCTACTTGCGCCAAGACATGACCGTGTCGGTTGATATTGAAACAGCGCGCCGCACAGCCACCGTGGTAGTACCCACCAGCGCCCTGGAAGACGCCGCCACCGACAAACCATGGGTACTGGTAGTGCGCGGCAAACATGCAGTTAAGCAATTCGTCACGCTTGGCCTTTTGGGCGACACGCGGGTTGAAGTGTTGCAAGGCGTCACAGCCGGCGAAGGCGTTATCCCGAAGTCAAAAGTTGGCATCAAAGCAGGCCAGCGAGTGCGCGCCAAGATGCAAGCTGTGCCCCCGCCAACCGCGCCACATGCGGCTGGTAAAGACCCGATGGGACCATAGAGTTTTTGTCATGAATTTTTCGCCATGAACCCGTTGCTCCCGTTCGAGTGGGTGTTAGCCACGCGCTTTCTGCGTGAAGGCTTGTTGCAAACTCTTTTCATTGTTTCCGGCGTGGCCTTGGGCGTGTCGGTCATTGTGTTTATGTCGGCGCTGCTGACGGGCTTGCAGAGCAGTATTTTCAAAACACTGCTGGACTACCAGGCGCAAATTGTCATTTCACCTCCTGACGAAGCGCCCCGCACTTTAAGACAAAACGGCGATAGCGAATTTGCCACGCTCGTGCAGCCAAGGGCGCAGCGCCCCCGCTCTATCGACCAGTGGCAAAAAGTACGTGCTGTCACGCTGGGCATACCCGGGGTGCTGGTGGTTGCGCCGGTAGTTGACGGCGCGGCTTTTATCGTACGCGGCGATGCGAATACCGGCGTGTCGATGCGCGGCATTGAGCCTGAGAGCTACCTGCGCCTGATTGCCTTAAAAGAAAAAATCATTGCGGGTAGTGCCGAGCTGGGCAGCACCGACATCGTGATCGGCAGCAAGCTGGCCCAAGACTTGGGCGTAGGTAAAGGGGACAAGCTCACGTTGCAAGCAGCTTCGGGCGTGTCCACCGTGCTGTTTGTGTCGGGTATTTTTGACTTTGGCAACCAGGGGCAAAACACCGGCAGTGTTTATGTGGCGCTGCGCACCGCGCAAAGCTTGCTCGCCCTGCCGGGCAGCGTGACCAGCCTGCAACTGAAGGTTGCCACGCCGTTTGATGCGGAAGCGCTGGCGCAACAAATTGAGGCGCAACCGGGCATCAAAGTTGAAAGCTGGATCAAGACCAATGCCGAGTTTTTCAAGGCGCTGTCGGGCCAAACCATGTCGTTTTTCATCATTCGCCTCTTCGTTGGTTTAACGGCGGCACTGGGCATTGCCAGCGTGTTGGTGGTGTCGGTGGTGCAAAAGTCTAAAGAAATCGGCATATTGCGGGCCACAGGCACCACGCGCGGGCAGATCCTTGGCGTATTTTTATTGCAAGGCGCGATTTTGGGTTTGTTGGGCTCGCTGTTTGGCTCGCTGATGGGCTGGCTTTTTTTGGTTGCCTGGCGCGGCTTTGCCGTCAATGATGAGGGCGTGCCGTTCTTTGTGCTTGAAGCAGGACCCAGCCTGTACCTGGTGGTGGCTGCGGGTGCCACGCTGGTTGGCACGCTGTCGGCCTTGTTCCCCGCTCAGCGCGCGGCACGGCTTGACCCCGCGGTGGCTATTCGTGGTTAACACCCCAACGCAGTTCACTGATGCGGCAACCTTGCAGTTGCAGGACATTCGCAAGTCTTACGGAACGGGTACATCGCATGAGACTGAAGTGCTACACGGTATCAATTTAAGCCTGGCACGCGGTGAATTTGCCGCACTGATTGGGCCATCTGGCTCCGGCAAAAGCACGCTGCTCAACATCATTGGCCTGCTCGACAAACCCAGTGCCGGAAAGCTGTTTTTAACTGGCCAGGAGGCTGAAAACCTCCCCGACAAAGCACTTACCCGCCTGAGAGGCGACGCCATTGGCTTTGTGTTTCAGTTTCACAACCTGCTACCGGCCTTTACTGCGATAGAAAACGTCATGTTGCCCCTGATGGCTGCGCGCGGCAGGCCAGACGCCGCCATGCGCACGCGCGCTGAAGACCTGATCGAAAAGGTAGGCCTTAAACCGTGGGGCCATCATTTGGCTAACGATTTGTCCGGCGGACAACAACAGCGCGTGGCGATTGCACGGGCCTTGGTGATGCAGCCTGCCCTTGTACTGGCTGATGAGCCAACCGGAAACCTCGACACGCTGTCAGCCGACACGATTTTTGACCTGATGCGTAACGTGAGCCGCACCAGCGGCACCACATTTTTGATCGTTACCCACGACCCCCGCCTGGCCAAACGCTGCGACCGAATCATTGAGCTGGTCGACGGGCGAATTGATTCAGACAAAGCCAACGCCGCCACGCACAGTGGCATCGGCATTGACAGCGTTGATTCATCACCTGCGTAAGCAAAGTGCGCTGCCGTACAGACAAAATCCGCGCTACGCATAACTATTACTGACGGCTACTTGTTCCGCTTTGCAACATAAAACGGAGTCACGCATCATGAATTCAAAACATCAATGGCTGGCATGTGCAGCGCTGGCAAGCCTTAGCTCAGTTGCTTGTGCACAGGCTACGCCTTCTGTGACGCGCGGCGAGCTGCTTTACGGCACCCACTGCATTACCTGCCACACCACACAAATGCATTGGCGCGAAGATAAAAAAGCTTACGACTGGGACAGCCTGAAATTTCAGGTTCGCCGCTGGCAAGGCAATACAGGCCTGACGTGGAGCGACGCTGACATTGCAGAGGTGTCACGCTACTTGAACGACACCACTTACCACTACCCGCAGGTCAACGACCGTGTTGGTCTGGTGTCTAGCAGCACGTCGCAACTACCCCCACGAAAGTAACGCATGTCAAAACGAATTCTCATCATTCAAGGCCACCCCGACGCCAGCCAGCCGCATTTGTGCCATGCCCTCGCGTCAAGCTACAACGTGGGCGCGCAAAGCGCAGGCCATAGCGTCAAGCATGTCAACGTTGCTGAACTTGACTTCCCCTTGCTGCGCAGTCAAAAAGATTTTCAAACAGGCACAGTGCCCAGCAGCCTCAAGCCCATTCAAAATGACTTGCTGTGGGCCGAGCATCTGGTCATTTTCTTTCCGCTGTGGGCGGGTGACATGCCGGCATTACTCAAGGGCTTTTTTGAGCAACTCATTCGTCCGTCATTTAGTGGTGAGCATGTCAGCTTCTTTGACAAAAAGGTTTTGTCGGGTCGATCCGCCCGCGTCGTTGTCACCATGGGCATGCCAGCCATGATTTACCGTTACTACTTTCGCGCCCACAGCATCAAGTCACTAGAGCGCAACTTGCTGGGCATCGTTGGTATTGCGCCTGTGCATGAGACGCTGATTGGCCTGGCTTACAACATGAACCCGGCTGATGCAACCAGGTGGCTAACCAAGCTCAAACGCCTTGGACAGAGAGCTGAATAGTTTGCCGATCACCATTCACACGCAGAATGCGCATTGACGGCTCATAACATCACAAGCTCTTTGGCACTATTTTCTAACCTGCTCACGTGTCTGTTTGGTGTTTTCGCTGCCTTGCTATTCGTTAGCCAAGGAGTTCCAAAACCCTTTCTTGACGCCAGCGGCAGGCCGTTGACGGGAAGAATCTCGAAGAAGATAACGATCACCATTAATGATGCTCCACAAGGGATGTCCATCAATGGCAAAAACACCAGCAACCCGGTGTTGCTATAACTTCATGGCGGTATGCCAGACTGTTTCCTCACTGCGCATTACCCGACAGGGCTTGACGAGGATTATTGGCATACAGGCTGCCGCTCAAGCGCCTCAGCTGTACCGCGCCTACATCGGCGTGGCGCAAATGTCGAATCAATTGGAGTCTGAAAAGCTGGCCAACGACTTCATGCGCCAGCGCTTCATGGATGACGGAAATACCAAGATGGTCCGGCGACTAGATCAGTCACCCGTTGGCAACACGGTGCCCCTGATGACATCAGTTTTCGCCGGCTTGTTTTTGGCATCGCTTTTGAACCGCGAGTACACGCTTGGCGAAAAAATTATTCGGGTTGATGTGCTAGCAGGTGCGAATGGTCTAGCTGACTCAGATTAGAAAGTTCAGACATGCCGAAAGCTGCCGCGCACAGCAGCCGTCATCGCTCTGGTAATGGTGCGCCTTCAACCACATAGAAAAGGCGTGTTGGCGTACAAGCAATAGGCGTAACTGACGCGATCATCCAAGAGAGCCATCTCGTCAGCGTGACATCACACCAGTTACTGCGCAAGACGTCAGCCCAAGCTCAGAAAGGCCAACGATGTCCAAACGAATTTTGTTAATACAGGGTCACCCTGATGCAAGTCGGCAGCACTTGGGTCATGCACTGGCCGACAGTTATGCCCTCGGTGCCGAGGGCGCAGGTCACACGGTGCGGCGCATCACACTGGCCGCGCTGGACTTTCCCCCGCTGCGCAGCCAGCAAGAATGGGAAGAAGGTGAATTGCCCGCCAGCCTGAAGCCGGCACAGGACGATATCGGCTGGGCCGAACACATCGTTTTCTTCTTCCCCTTGTGGCTGGGCGACATGCCATCGCTGGTCAAAGGTTTTCTGGAGCAAGTTGCGCGACCCGGCTTTGCAATCATCCGCGAGAAAGGCGGCAATCCGTGGGGCAAAAAAGGTTTAACGGGGCGCTCAGCCCGCGTGGTGGTAACGATGGGAATGCCCGCGCTGGTCTACCGCTGGTACTTTCGCGCCCACAGCATCAAGTCGCTGGAGCGCAACATCTTGGGTTTTATCGGTATCGCGCCCGTGCACGAAACCTTGATTGGCCTGACGGCTGATATGAAGCCTGTTGATGCAGCGAAATGGTTCAAGAAGCTGGAACGCTTGGGCGAAAGAGCAGAGTGAACATTCCCTTCACTGCTGAGCAGTTTTACGGCGTATTCGCGGCGTACAACACAGGCGTTTGGCCGATGCAGTTTCCGCTATTGGCACTGGGTGTTCTGGCCGTGGTGCTGTTGGTACGACAAAGTATCTACTCAAGTGTTGGCATATCTGCCATTCTCACGGTGTTGTGGGTGTGGCAAGCGCTGGCGTACCACCTGGCGCTCTTCACGGTCATCAACCCGCTGGCGTATGTGTTTGCCGCGGTCTTCATGGCGGGTGCCGCGGTTTTCTTTTGGCAAGGCGTGCTGCACCGCAGATTGAATTTCAAATCCATACCGGGTTGGCGCATGCGCGCGGGCTGGGGCCTGATGATTTTTGCGTGGTTCATCTACCCGGCGTGGACTTACCTGTCTGGCCACCGTTACCCCGCTTTTCCAACCTTCGGCCTGCCCTGCCCCACGACGTTATTCACGATTGGACTACTCGCATTCTTGGTCAAACCTTATCCGCGCAGCGCATTGGCAGTGCCCTTTTTGTGGTGCTTTGTAGGCAGCCAGGCGGCTTTTGTATTTGACATTCAAGCTGACTTGGGATTGATCGTTGCGGGGGTTGTAGGCTTAATTTTAATCATGCAGTCGAAAAACTTGACGACTTCGCTGGATAAAACGCTCAACTCATAACAAGGAGTCTTCAGTTGAAAAAAATAGCATTTGGTGTGGGCATTGTGGCCTTCCTGCTGGGCGGGTTATGGCTGCTTCAGGGACTGGGCATCGTTCAGATGCAACCTCTACTTTGCTTTGCAAA
>JANMWH010000437.1:0-9518 GCA_031393945.1 Polaromonas sp.
GGTTCTGCGTTTTACCTTTTCTGCCAACGGCTTGATCGACACCGTGCGCGCTGAATCGCGCGGTCGGCTGGTGGCCAGCGTGATGACCCAAGCGCCGTGGCAAGGCCACTTCTGGAACTATGCCGAGCGCAGTGGCATGTGGGTACCACTTGAATCGGACGTTGCCTGGATGTTGCCAGAAGGCCGCAAAACTTACTACCGCAGCTTGATGACAACTGCCAAATACGAATTTTCAGCGCCTGCTACGCAAGGAACCTCACCATGATGACACGACAACAATTTATTCGCGGTGGGGCTGCACTGGTGGCGGCACCTTGGGGCTTGCAGGGCTGCGCGCCAGCAGGCGGGCCGGGAAGCTATGAAGAAGCACTCGAGCAAACCTGGCGGCCTGCAACCGGCACATTTGAAAACGATCAGGCGCTAAAGCAAGAGCTGGTTCGCTACGCTACCCTTGCGCCCACCAGCCACAACACCCAAGCGTGGCAATTTCGCATCGAGCAAAACGGCATTTCCATCTTGCCCGATTTTGCGCGCCGCACACCCGTGGTGGATCCAGACGATCACCACCTGTTTGTGACGCTGGGCTGTGCGCTTGAAAACATGGCGCAATCGTCCCTCGCGTTTGGCCTGCAGAGCAGCGCGCAATTCGATGCAGCAAACGATCTGTTGAACGTCAAGCTGGAGCCAACCAAAGCGCTGGCGTCGCCGCTGTTCCAGGCAATACCCACGCGGCAGTGCACTCGCGGCGTTTATGACGGCCAGCCATTTTCAGCCGCAGAACTTAACGTGCTTGAAAGCGCAGGCAGCGGCAGCGGAGTTCGAGTCATGCTAATGACTGCAAGAGCAGAGATGGAGAAAATTCTTGCATTGGTCATTGAAGGCAACACCGCGCAAATGCAAGATGCCGCATTTGTAAGAGAGCTTAAACACTGGCTACGTTTTAGCGGCAGCCAGGCAGCTGAAACAGGCGATGGTTTGTACAGCGCGTCATCTGGCAACCCCTCACTGCCCCCATGGCTGGGCAGCCTTATGTTCGACTTGATGTTCAAAACCAAAAGCGAAAACGACAAGTATGCCGAACATATTCGCAGTTCGTCAGGTATTGCGGTTTTTGTGTCTAGCGTGGACGACAAAGCGCATTGGATTGAAGCGGGCCGCTGCTACGAGCGCTTTGCGCTGCAAGCCACCAGCATGGGCATTCGCAACGCAATGGTGAACCAGGCAGTAGAAGTACCCGCCGTGCGGCAACAACTGGCGGGGTTGCTTGGGCTTAGCGGCGGCAGGGCCGACCTGGTCGTGCGCTTTGGGCGCGGCGCGCGCCTGCTGCAGTCTTTGCGTCGCGATGTGAAAAGCGTTTTGATCTGACCGCGAGTTGATATGAATTTAATAGCTGCTAAAGCCTGTTTTGATAAGGCTGTAGGCACATTTGACTAACAAATCCTAGATATATGACTGCATCAAACGACTTGTCTGTGGTGCCGCCTCCGGAGCAGCCCGCCACACCGCCTACTGCCAAAGCTGCTGGCGTCAAACGGCTGGGGCTGATTGCCGCTGCCATCGCGCTGATAGCAATAATCCTGCTGCCCGCTGCCATCGGGCTGCCGCGCGCAGGCCAGGTCATGCTGGCGATATTGGCTTTTTCTGTGATTGTGTGGATGACCGAGGCGCTCGACTACGCAGTAAGCGCAGTGGTAATTGGCGCGCTGATGGTTTTTTTACTGGCCTACTCGCCAGACGCCGCAAAACCCTTAATGGCCGGCTTGGGCCCAGACATGGGGACTGGCGCGTCACTCAGCTTGGCGCTGTCGGGCTTTTCAAACAGCGCTGTAGCGCTGGTAGCTGCCGCGTGCTTTATTGCCGCCGCCATGACCGCTACTGGGCTTGACCGCCGCATTGCACTGATGGTGCTGTCAAAAGTGGATGCCAAGACCAACCATATTGTTGTGGGGGCCATGGGTGTCGGCTTTTTACTGTCTTTTATTGTGCCCAGCACCACCGCGCGGGTGGCTTGCCTGGTACCCATCATGATGGGATTTATTCTGGCCTTCAAGGTCGACAAGCGCAGCCGCTTTGCCGGACTTCTGGTGATTACCGCAGCGCAAACCGCAAGCGTGTGGAACGTAGGCATAAAAACCGCCGCGGCGCAAAACATGGTGGCCATCGGCTTTATTGAAAAGCAGTTTCAAACCACGATTTCGTGGGCTGAATGGTTCATTGCAGGGGCGCCGTTTTCAGCACTGCTTACTGTTGCGCTGTACTTCATCATGACCCGCATGATGCGCCCCGAGATGAAAGAAATAGAAGGTGGTAAAGCTGCCATACGTGAGCAGGTACGTGCGATGGGTGCGATGACACCCAAAGAGTGGAAACTGCTGGCAATCGTCATCACGCTGCTCGGGTTTTGGGCAACAGAAAAGGTGCTGCACAGCTTCGACACCGCATCGACAACTATTGCAGCTATTGCTTTAATGCTGCTGCCGCGCGTCGGCGTGATGGACTGGAAGCAGTCGCAAAAGGGTTTTCCGTGGGGCCCGGTGCTGCTGTTTGCAGTAGGCATCAGCATTGGCACCGCGCTACTGAAGACCAACGCCGCGGGCTGGCTGGCCAATGTGATTGTGTTAAACCTAGGCCTTCAGCAAGCCAGCGCTTTTGTGATTTTGATGCTGCTGTCGCTGTTTTTGATCATCATCCACTTGGGCTTTGCCAGCGCCACTGCGTTGGCGTCCACCATGATCCCGATCATCATCAGTGTGCTACTGGCCGTGCAGGCTGGCGGTGCAAGTCAGGCAACGGGTGGCCCCGTGATCAACGTGGTCGGCATGACGATGCTGCTGCAATTCGTGGTGAGCTTTGGATTTATCTTGCCTGTCAACGCACCGCAAAACATGATTGCTTACGGCACAGGCACCTTTGAAGCGCGAGACTTCGTGCGCACCGGGCTAGCCATTACCCTTGTAGCGTTTGCACTGCTGGTGGTTTTTTCACTGACTTACTGGCCGTGGATGGGCTACATGACGCTGTAGCCGCGTTCAGTCAGTCTGCCAGGTCAACAACACTGACGCAGTAATTGGCCAGCAAACTACCGGCTTAAACCTAGCAAAGCATCTTTCAGCAAAAAGTCAGCTGGGGCTTGCCCAAGCCAGATTTTGAGGACCAGTGAAAAGAATTCTGCGTCACCAATAGGTGCACCCTGGGCTTTGTTTTCAATGTAAAAAACCGTTCCTTTTCCGGGCACGTATTCCATGCCAAAGGTTTCACCAGGCATCATTTTTTTTCTACCTGAAAAAACTTCAATCAACCGGTTGATTGAGCCTGTGTGCCTTGCGACCGCATCCGCGGGGGCGTTGTCTTTCATGCCGCGAATGAAAAGCAGGCCCAGATCAGTTCCCGGTAATTCACGCAGAGCTTTGAACTGCAGATGTTTGGCTCCCTCCAAGCTGAGGGCCTCGCCCGGTGTGCTGACTTTTTTGGTGGTGTACATGGCCATGTCATACACCTTGAAAATTGCCTTGTAGCGCGTGCCGCTTCCATTGAGTTGCAAAGTGGTGTTTTCAACTTTTAAAGTGGCAGGAAAGGCGCTGGCGTTAGGCGTCTGCGCCGGCGCCGGGAGCACTCCCCACACACCCATCAACACGACTGAAAAAAATTGAACCCAGCGCAAGCGTGAAAACATGGCGATCCTTTTCGTTTTTTTACCAAAACTGATCTGGTTACCGTAACCAGACATACCTGATTATTGATGCTTTGTAGGCCAGGTTTGCTGGCAACAAAGGGCGTTGTTATAAATGATTGAATAGCGTGCGATATCGCTCACGCAGCAGATTTTTTTGAACCTTGCCCATGGTGTTGCGCGGCAGCTCGGGCACCACAAAGCACTGCTTGGGTATTTTGAAGTTGGCCAGCTTTGACTTGAGCGCGGCAAGGATGGCTTCGGGCTTTGGAGTTGCACCAGTTTTAGCCACCACCACTGCCACGCCCACTTCGCCAAAGTCCGGGTGCGGCACGCCGACCAGTGCGCTCTCGGCCACGCCCGGCAAGTCGTTGATGTAGCCTTCAATTTCTGCGGGGTACACGTTGTAGCCGCCACTGATGATGAGGTCTTTGCTGCGGCCAACAATGGTGATGTAGCCTTGGCTGTCGATCTTGCCAACGTCGCCAGTTTTGAAAAATCCGTCTGGCGTGAACTCTTCTTTTGTTTTCTCTGGCATGCGCCAGTAGCCCTTAAAAACGTTCGGGCCTTTGACTTCTATGCCGCCAATCTCACCTGCCGAAAGCGCTACTCCGTCATCGCCCTGCACTCGCAAACTAACGCCGGGCAGCGCAAAGCCGACGGTGCCGCCTCGCCGTTCGCCTTTGTAGGGGTTAGACGTCAGCATGGCGGTCTCAGACATGCCATAGCGCTCCAAAATGGTGTGGCCAGTCTTGCTTTGCCATTCGTTGAAGGTTTCAATTAGCAATGGCGCAGAGCCGACCACGAACAGCCGCATATTGCGCACGGCGTTTTTGTCTAGCCCCGGCTCGTTTAGCAGGCGCACATACAGCGTGGGCACGCCCATGAACACGGTGGCCTCTGGCAGATTTTTAAGCACTAAAGCGGGGTCAAACTTGGCCAGCCAAATCATTTTGCTGCCGTTGATCAACGCGCCATGCAGCGCCACAAACAAGCCGTGCACGTGAAAAATCGGCAGCGCATGAATCAGCACATCGCCTGGCTGCCACGCCCAGTAGTCCTTCAATACCAGCGCATTGCTCAGCATGTTGCCGTGTGACAGCATGGCGCCTTTGCTGCGGCCAGTAGTGCCGCTGGTGTACAAAATAGCGGCCAGGTCATCGGCGCTTTTTGTGGCAACCGCGTGCTGATCGCTGCAATGCGCAGCGCGTTCTAACAATGAGCCTTCTCGGTTCTCCCCTAATGTGAAGACGTTCTGCGTGCCTGCTTTAAAAGCAATTTTGCTGACCCAGCCAAAGTTCTTTTTGCTGCACACCACCACCGCTGGCTCGGCATTGCCAATGAAGTATTCAATCTCAGCGCTTTGGTAGGCGGTGTTGAGTGGCAAAAACACATAGCCTGCGCGCAGCGTTGCCAAGTACAGCAACATGGCTTCAACTGATTTTTCAACCTGCACGGCAATGCGTGCGCCCGCAGGCAGCTTGAGCGAAAGCAGCAAATTGGCCAGCATGGCGGTAGCGCGTTCGATGTCGCGCCATGAATAGTTCAAGCCGTTGTCGGTTTCAACGGCAGTTGCGTCAAGATCGGCAGGAACGGCAGCGCGCAGTGCAGCAAAAAGATTTTCGTTTTTCATGGCTTAATTTAGAACTTGGGTGGCCGCTTTTCAATGAAGGCAGTCACGCCCTCGCGGTGCTCGAAAGAGTCGGCATATTGGTAAGCATTTGCTACTAATTGCGTAGCTGCTTGCGCCCGTATTACTTGGGCTAGAGCCCTAAAAAACTGTTTATTCAAGGCTGCAGCGTTGGGTGCAAGCTCGCAAATGCGGTCAACGTAAGTTTGCACGGCGGGGCGCAGTTCTGCATCGCTACACAGCCGATTTAAAAACCCGCGCTGCAGCATTTGCTGCGCGTCCACGATGCTTGCGGCCAGCAGCATCTCGCGGGCAGTCAGCTCGCCTACTGCTCCACTAATCAAAGCTGCTTCACGCGGCGCCATTGGAAAGCCGAGCTTGGCAATCGGTGCGCCAAAGCGCGCGCTGGTGCTGGCCAGGCGAATGTCGCAACAGCTGGCAATTTCTAACCCGGCGCCCATGCAGTTGCCTTCAATTTGCGCAATGACGGGCAAGTTGCAATCAAGCATGGCCTGCAAACCGCCCCACACGTCGCCTTCATGAAATTCACGCAGCGACGCTTCGTTAAAACGAAAAGCCGCGTATTCTGAAATATCACCGCCCGCACTGAAGTGCCCGCCCTCGCCTGTCACCACCACGCAGCGAAGCGCCGGGTTTAAAGCGATGGATTCAAACGCCTCGCGCAGCTCGCGCCACATGGCGCGAGACATCGCATTCAGCTTGGACGGGTTTGACAACGTGACGCTGGCCACATGGCCAGCTGTGCTAACAATGATCGACGCCATCAGTCGAGCTTGGCGCCCGCTGTTTTGACCACAGCCGCCCAGCGCTTGACTTCACTGCTGACAAAAGCGCCAAACTGCGGCGGCGTGAAGCTGCCAAACTCGGCGCCGTTGCTGGCCCAAATGGCTTTTAGCTCGTCTGACGCAGCGGCCTTGCGCATCTCTTCCACCACGCGGGTTTGCACATCTGCCGGTGTGCCTTTGGGCGCCCAAATGCCGTACCAGGTGGTCACGGTGTAGTCTGGCAAACCCAACTCTGCCGCGCAAGGCACATCCGGGAATGCCGGGTTGCGTTTGGGGCCAGACACCAGCAACGCCTTCACGCGGCCGCTTTTAATGTGCGTGCTGGACGAGCCGAGGCCGTCAAACATCATGTCGACTTGCCCGCCCACCAAATCGCGCAGCGAAGGGCCAGCGCCGGTGTACGGAATGTGCGTAATAAACGTTTTGGTTTGCTGCTTGAACAGCTCGCCCGCCAAGTGGTGCGAGGTACCTGCGCCCGCCGAGCCGTAGTTGTACTTGCCCGGCGCTTTGCGCACCGCTTCAAGAAAATCTTTGAAGTTGGCATACGGCATGTTTTTCGGGTTAACGACCAGCACTTGCGGCACGTTAGCAATTAACGTCAGCGGTATAAAGTCTTTTTCAATGTCGTAGTCAAGCCGGGGGTACATCGACGGCGCAATCGAATGGTGCACTGCCCCCATGAACAGTGTGTAGCCGTCAGGTGCGGCTTTTGACGCAATGCTTGCGCCTACTGTGCCGCCTGCACCGCCGCGGTTGTCAATCACCAGCGCCTTGCCAGTAATTTTGGCGAACTGCGCCGACAGTGGCCGCGCAAAAGCATCAGTGCCGCCGCCCGCCGGAAACGGCACGACCAAATTGACGGGCTTCGCTGGCCAGGTAGATTGTGCGTGGCTGCCAAGTGCAATGAATGCCGCGCTGGCTGACGCCGCTCGAAGTACACCGCGCCGCGCAAGCGGTAGTGAAAAATTAATCGTCATAAAGTCTCCTGTTGTTATCACTGTCAAAACCATCAAATCTGTCGAATTTGCAAAATCTGTCGAAACTGCTCACATTGTCTGGTTAGCTTGTAAAGCCTTGGTGCCTGGCTACCGCCGCTTGCGCGAGCCGTCTTCCAAAACCTCATCGTCTGCCAGCAGCGCGCCGCTTTCGTCCCACTGCTTGCGGGCCACCAACCGCGTGCGGCCGCGCTCGTCAAGTGCGCTGTAGGTATCTTCTTGCGCCGGCTTGCCGTTGCTGTGAAAAGACTGCTGCACCCCTAGCAGCTGCTCACGATTGCCGCCAACCGTTAGCAGGCGTTCTCTAGCCGTTAAGCGGCCTGCATCGTCGTAACTCTCACGAACTGATTTGTTGCCACCGCTGTCGTGCGTGATGCTGATTTTTTCTTTCATTGCACCGTTCAGGTACCAACGCTCCGTTTCAATCGGGCGGCCGTTGGCGTAACGGATCTGCTCAATCAACTGCTCGTTAGCGCCCCACGCTTTCGACCATTGCAGGCGACCTTCGCTGGACGTGACCCGATATTCATTGCCAGCTGCATTGCGCCCCGGCTCATACAGGCGCTCTTCACGCAGTACGTTTTTGCCGTTGGCTGCGCCCTCGGTGTTGTACACGCGGTGCCAGCGCTGGCCGTTTTGAAAAGCCAACTCGGCCCACACTGTGCTGGGCTCGCTCGCGGTTTGAGCACCCAAACCTGTTCGGAAAGTGGTGGCCTCGATAATTTTGCCCTGCTCTAGGGTGCGCAATTCACGCCTTGTTCCGTTTTGAAAAAGCGCAGTCTGCACCTTGCCATCAAAACCGCACAGTTTGCGGTCTTCGGCCAGCACGCTGGTTTGCGAGCACAGCGCGTCGATCAGATGTCCAGCCTTGTCCCAAGCCAGCGCAACCAACACCTGGCCGTCCAGCGTAAAGCTGGCGCGCTCCATTTTTCCGTTGTCGTAAAACGCCTTCGCCGCGCCACGTGGGCGGCCATTGGCCTGGCTTGACTGGCTGCGCAACTGGCCGTTTGGCCAAAACTCTTTTTCAACGCCATCGGTGTTGCCACGCTCGTTAATGGTGCGCTCACGCTGCAAATTTCCCTTGGCGTCGTACAAGCGCTGCAGCCCTACAAACACACCGCCGCGTAGTTCTTGCTCGCTGGTCAAAAGGCCAGTGCTTTCTTCTTTGCAGCGCATTAAGCCGGTTACCCCAGCCGTGGTGTTGCCGTTGTACGGGCTGACCGACTTGCCACCAACCTCGCAGCGCGGCACAGCGCCGGCTGCTCCGGCAAGGGTGCTGACGAGCGCTGCCAGGCAGACACTTTTCAATGTACTTTTTGCACAATTCATAAGTGGTGATAGTTTATCTTTAGTAACAAAAAAACCCGCCAGGGCGGGTTTTTTAAGCAGCTGGCGCAAAGCCATGTCAGCCCATGTGCAAACCACCGTTAAGGGAAAAGTCGGCGCCCGTTGCGTAGCCGCCTTCGCTAGAGGCGATCCACGAAATAATCGACGCGATTTCTTCTGGCTGTCCCAAACGTTTGGCGGGTACACCGGCCACGATTTTTTCCAGCACATCAGGCCGAATGGCTTTGACCATGTCGGTGCCAATGTAGCCAGGGCTAACGGTGTTGACCGTGACGCCTTTGGCTGCGACTTCTTGGGCCAGCGCCATCGTGAAGCCGTGCAAACCAGCCTTGGCGGTGGAATAGTTGACTTGACCAAACTGGCCCTTTTGGCCATTGACCGAGCTGATGTTGATGATGCGGCCAAAGTTGGCGGTCACCATGTCTTCAATGACTTGCTTGGTCACGTTAAACATGCTGTTCAGGTTGGTGGAAATGACAGCGTCCCAGTCGGCCTTGCTCATTTTTCGGAACTGGCCGTCACGCGTGATACCGGCGTTGTTGACCAGCACGCTGACCGCGCCATGCTCGGCTTTGACTTTGGCAAAAGCATCGACCGTTGATTCCCAATCGCCCACGTTACCGACGGACGCGTAAAACGTGTGGCCGAGTGCTTTTTGCTCGTCAATCCATTTGGCGTGGTCGCGCGTGGGGCCGCAGCCTGCGACGACGGTAAAGCCATCTTTAGCCAGGCGCTGGCAAATAGCGGTACCGATGCCGCCCATGCCGCCCGTGACGTATGCAATTTTTTTACTCATGTATTTCTCCTGTGGTCGTCATTGACGATTGATTAAAAGCGGCGAACACAACTGTGTCGACTTATTTGCTATAAATTAAGGAGCTGCTCGCGCCCGTATTAATTGGGCTACAGCCTGATAATGTCCTTAATTTACCCTAGTTTTAACGTTCTACGCATAGGGCAACCCCCATGCCGCCGCCAATACACAGGCTGGCAATGCCTTTTTTAGCGCTGCTCCTCACCATCTCGTGCAGCAGCGTGACCAAAATGCGGCAGCCTGATGCGCCAATCGG
>JANMWH010000448.1:0-4200 GCA_031393945.1 Polaromonas sp.
ACCTCAAAAAACTCGTCGAGATTGGACGAAACAATACACAGGTAACGCAGCCGCTCGAGCAATGGAACATCAGGGCGCTTCGCCCAGTCTAAAACCCGCTCATTGAAAGCAAGAATACTGTGGTCCCGGTCTAGAAACGGGACTGATGTTGGGGGGAGTGGAGAGCTTGAGATAGACAAGTAAGTTGCAACAATCTATGTTGTTCTGTTTAAAAAATAGCAAATTGGTATTTAAAAATCTACCCACAGTGTTTACAAATTTGATGACAGTGGTGTGACAACAGCGTTTATTGAGGCTGAACCCAAAGTAATAGTCGCCTGCCCAGGCACAAGAAAGCTCTCAAACAACTGCGCTGCGTTCGTCCAGCTGAAGTCTAACGAGCGCAGCCGAGCCTCGTGACGTGGGGTGGCCAGCGCTTGGTACGTAGCCTGCTGCAAATCAGCTTGCAGCACGCCCCCAAAATAAGCGCCATCGTCTGCGCCGCCTGCCTTACAAAGTACTTCCAACGGGCCGTCAACCGGATATGCGGCCACTGGCGTGCCGGTAGCCATTGCTTCCAGCATCACGAGTCCAAACGTTTCTGATCTGCTGGGAAACACAAAGACGTCGGCAGTTGCATAAACTTTCGCCAGCTCAGCCCGCGATAACACTCCCATCCAGATTACATGTGGATAGCGCTGCTTGAGAGCCGCTTCGAGCGGGCCGACGCCGCACACCACCTTGATTCCTGGTATGTCTAGCGCCAAAAAAGCTTCGATGTTTTTTTCATAGGACACCCGACCGACAAACAGAGAGACGGGCCGCACAAGGGTGCCAAGGGGTGGATATAGGCGAGGTTGTGGCTGATAAGCAAACAGCTCGGTGTCCACACCGTGAGTCCAGCCGCGCAAGTTTTTGAATCCCCGCTGCGCCAGCATACGCAACACTCCTTGAGTGGGCACCATCACCCCAGACGATGACTTGTGAAAGTACCTGAACAGCGCGTAACCCCACGACAAAGGAATTTTTAGAGCCGCATGCAAAATTTCAGGGAATTTGGTGTGAAAAGCGGTGGTGAACCTCAAACCCCGCTTCAGACAGTAACGCCGTGCAGCCCAGCCCAGAGGACCCTCCGTGGCGATATGAATTGCATCGGGTGCAAATTCATCTAACTTTTCGGCCAGCACACGCTTGGGCGCAACAGCCAGATCAATGCCTGCATAGCCAGGGCAGGGTCGGGTTTTAAACAAGCCGGGGTGAATCACCTCAACAGTGTGCCCCAGAGCAGTTAACTCACGCACCAGCGCAACCAATGTGGTGACCACGCCGTTGACTTGGGGCTGCCACGCGTCTGTGATCAATGCAATTTTCATGGTTAATGCAGCAGGTTATTGCGTTATCTCGATTTGATCAAACGACAACTGGGCTGCCGACCTTATCGCGGCTTTGCGTCTCATGCGCAGCAGCCCAGTGCAGCAGTTCAAGCGTTCCATCAAAGTGCTCTACCAGGGCAGTGCGGCTTTCAACCCAGTCGCCATCATTGCAATACAGCACGCCGTCAATGTCACGCATCTCGGCGCGGTGAATATGGCCGCACACCACGCCTTGGTGGCCGCGGCGGCGCGCCTCGTTGGCTACAGCTACTTCAAAGTCGGTCACATAGTTCAGCGCGCTTTTGACCTTGTGCTTTAAGTACGCTGAAAGCGACCAATACGGCAGCCCCATACGGGCACGCAGACTATTTAAGTAGCGATTGAGCTTAAGCGTGAACTCATATAAGTTGTCACCCACAATGGCCAGCCACTTGGCGCACTGCACCACTGCATCAAAGTAATCGCCGTGAATAATCCACAGCCGCCGGCCGTCAGCTGTGATGTGTACGGCTTCTTCCGCGACTTCAATGTCGCCAAAGCGGTGGCCGATAAATTGCCGCGCAAACTCATCATGGTTACCCGGTATAAACACAACACGGCAGCCTTTGCGGGCACGCTTAAGCAGCTTTTGCACCACGTCGTTATGGGCTTGCGGCCAATACCATTTACGGCGTAACTGCCAGCCGTCGACAATATCGCCCACCAGATAAAGGTTGTCGCTGGGGTGAGCTTTCAAAAAGTCAAGTAGCGCCTCAGCTTGGCAACCAGGAGTACCCAAGTGCAAGTCCGATATGAATATGGTGCGAAAACGCTTTCGCAGCAATTCATCATCGGTGTCTGTCTGCTCTTGCAGGTTTGCATCATTTGTTACCCCGATCGACCCAAAAGCGTCAAACAGGGTGCGCATCACGGTACAGCAGCTAGCGCGCTTGGCTGCGCCGTGAAATGCTTCAGGTAGCGGGGAGGCAAATCTGCAATACGCATCATCATTGGCAAATCTGCCGAATTGAAGTCAGGGTCCCAAGCAGGTGCGCCCAGCACCTTGGCTCCCAAACGCAAGTAACCGCGAATCAGCGCCGGTGGATCAATGTTCAGCGAACCATCGAGTTTTTCGACCGGCAGGGCCAGGCGCGGAGTGACGTGATACTCAATGGGGGCGAGATGGGTTTGTTTGACCTGCCGCCAGATGCTGGCCGCTGCCTGGCCGCTGGTCGTGCCACTGGTCTGCATAGGGATACTTGCGCAGCCGATCATGGTGTCGAGCTGGTTGCGCGCCATGAACTCAGCCAGTGCACCCCACAACGCCAAAATCACGCCGCCTGAGCGGTGATCAATATGCACGCAGCTTCGGCCCAGTTCGACCATACGCGCTCGCAACGACCTGAGCCGCGTCAGGTCAAACTCGGTGTCGCTGTAGGTACTGCCTGCTCGTTTGGCTTGAGTTGGTGTCAGTACACGGTACGTACCAATCACCTCGTTGCTGTATTCATCGCGCACAAGCAGGTGTTCGCAGTAGTCGTCAAACAAGTCAATGTCGTGGCCAGCCAATGTATTGGGCAGGTTCGCACCCATTTCAACTGCAAATACCTGGTACCTCAGGCGCTGCGCTGCGCGGACCTCTTCTTGATGCCTCGCCCAGCTGACCGTTATTTTGCCGGCGGCGGGCTTTTGAACAGGGCTGCAAATGTCAGTGTGATTGCTTGGACAAAGTGACCCCCGAATAACTTGTGGCAACGCCACGGGGGACAGGGCAAAGGTAGGGTTTGGCAGTTCTTTCATGGCGGGACTCCTTGGTTTTTTCCTGGATTGAACACCTTGGGCATACGCAATCAAGGTTACTACGTCATCAAACAGTGCCAACCCAGATGCAGCCCAGCTACGTCACGCCCTGTATTGTGAAAGGAAGGGGTGACAAGATTATGTCAACTTGGCGGCATTAATGTGACAGCTTTCTTGTAGTCAAAGCGCTACTTTATTCGTAGCTGCTCGCGCCCGTATTGATTGATCTAAAGCCGACTAATCACCACAGTAAAGGCCAAAAATAGGCGTAAAGTACTGTAAGCAGCCAACACGCATTGGCCGATTGAAGTTGCCCAACGTCAATCCTCGATAATGCAAGACTGGATGAATAACTAGGCAAGCTTTGCGCATACCAAAATTCAATGTGAGGGTCGCTGTCGTTTGTTTTGCGGCAGCGTCAGTGGGCCTGTCAATGGCGCTGATCAGCGTGGCAAAGTTATTGCTTTTTGTAACTGCTGTTTTCAGTTTAATTTCGTTCGGCCGATCAAAGTTTGCCCGGCCGGCGTTAGCCCAAAGTTACGTTCCTATCGCTGTTTTGTTGATGCTGTGCGTCTGCGCTGCCAGTCTGCTGTGGACGAATGGGCCACTGGCAGAAGGGCTCAATTCGCTGGGCAAGTACGGCAAACTGCTAACCATCGTGGTGCTGATGGCGCTTATTCGCAGTCGCACAGAAGCGCTGTACGCTGTGGCCGCTTTTTTGTTTACCCAAACCGCATTGCTGCTCGCTTCTTGGGCGCTTTACTTCGGCATTCCCGTGCCGTGGGCCACATCGAACATGGCTTTAACGCACTTCAGCGTGTTTTCTGCGTACCTCGACCAAAGCATCATGAGTTCAGTAACCGCTGCCGTCTTTTGGCACCTTCGCGGGCTGGCGCCCAACAAATGGGCGCGCAGGTTAGCTATAACGATCGCGGCGCTGGCCATGGTGAACGTTCTGTTTGTGCTGATCGGCAGAACCGGGCATTTAGTTGCCATTGCCTTGTTATCGCTAGCGATCATGTGGCAATTGCCCAAAAAACTGCGGTTAGCGGTGGTGGTTTTACCGTTC
>JANMWH010000449.1:0-1605 GCA_031393945.1 Polaromonas sp.
TGTAGAAGTGGGCACGGTAACGCCCAAGGCGCAAAGCGGCAACCCCAAGCCGCGCATGTTTCGCTTACCCGAGGCGAATGCGCTGATTAACCGGCTGGGTTTTAACAACGACGGGCTGGATGCATTTGTTGCAAATGTGCAGAAGTCAAAAGTCAGGCAAAGTAAAGTAAAAAACCCGTTAGTACTGGGCTTGAACATCGGCAAAAACGCCACCACGCCGATTGAAAACGCGGTCGATGATTATTTGATTTGCCTGAACGGCGTGTACCCGCATGCTGACTACGTGACGGTCAATATTTCTAGCCCCAACACCAAAAACCTGCGCGCGCTGCAAAGCGATGAAGCCCTTGACGCGCTGCTGAGCGCCATTGCCAAGCGGCGGGGCAAACTAGACAAACAGCACGGCAAGCGCGTGCCGATCTTCGTCAAAATCGCGCCGGATTTAGACGCAGCGCAAGTCGAGGTGATTGCCGCCACTTTAAAGCGCCACGAAATGGACGGCGTGGTGGCCACCAACACCACGTTGGCCCGCGACGCCGTAAAGGGCATGCGCCATGCTGAAGAAGCTGGCGGGCTGAGTGGCGGGCCCGTACTTAGAGCAAGCAACCTCGTTATCAGCCAGCTTCGGGCAGCGTTGGGCAAGAGCTTTCCCATCATTGGCGTAGGCGGCATCATGAGCGGTGCAGACGCGGTGTCAAAAATCACCGCTGGGGCAGATGTAGTGCAAATCTACACTGGGTTGATCTACAAAGGCCCCGAGCTGGTTTCGCAGGCTGCAAAGGCCATAAAAGCATGTGCCAAGTGATTAATTAAGCATTAAACCGCAGTCTAGCCCAATAAATATGGGCGCGCGCAGCTCTTTAATTTATAGCGCTAATTTGTTCCGCCAGACTGGATTAAGCGCCGCCACAGCGTCCACAGCAGGTACGATTTGAGTGCCTGCTTTCAACTCTGGCCGCTACTGCCGATGCAACCATCTCAAAAGTTAGCAATCAGCGTCAGGCGCAGTGAGCGGGTTTCAATCGGGTGGAAATGAACGTCGCTGGCAGGGGCAGTTTCGCTTTTCAGCTGAGACTCATAGTAGTAGTCGATGGCTGAATCTTTGCGGTTGGTCAGGTTGAAGCCTTCCAGCTCGACCTTCAACTTGGGGCTGAACTTGTAGCCAATTCGGCCGTTGAGCGTGGCGGTTGCTTTAGACCGCACGGTGTTGTCTTCAGTCAAGGGGCGCGGGCCAAAGTAGCGCAATTGCAGCGCGCCAAAGTACGGCCCAAGGTTGTCCACCGCCAGCGCCAGCGACGCCACGCCTTCTACTGCGCCGCTGATTCGGTTGCCCGCCAGGTCAAAGTCGCGGTAGCGGGCGCGCGCAAAAGAAATATCGGCATCTACCGTCAGCCATTTGGTGGGCTTGTAGTACGAGGACCATTCGAAGCCGATACGCCTGCTGGGCCTGCCAGCGCTGGTGGTGCCCGCGTCGCCAGCAAAGGTCAATTCAGAGTCAAAGTCGAGCCGGTAAACCGACAGCGAGCTTTGCAGGCCAGCAATGGCTTCAGTTCGGGCGCCCAGCTCAAACCCGCGTGAGCGCACCAGTGGCGGCACTTTTTCAGC
>JANMWH010000463.1:0-3056 GCA_031393945.1 Polaromonas sp.
ATCGTGCCCACTGCGTAGTCAATTTCTTCTTCAGTTGTCCAGCGGCCCATCGTCATGCGCAGGCTGCTGTGAGCCAGCTCGTCACTGCGGCCCAAGGCGCGTAAAACATAGCTGGGTTCTAACGAAGCTGATGTGCAGGCCGAACCGCTCGACACGGCCAAGCCTTTGATGCCCATGATCAATGACTCGCCCTCAACATAGTTAAAGCTCATGTTCAGGTTGTGCGGTACGCGCTTTTCGGCGTGGCCATTCAAAAACACTTCTTCAACATCTTTCAGGCCGGCCAACATGCGCTGCTGCAGGCCGCGAATGCGTTTGTTTTCTTCATGCATTTCCAGCTTGGCAATGCGATACGCCTCGCCCATGCCTACACATTGATGCGTTGGCAGCGTGCCTGAACGCATGCCGCGCTCATGCCCGCCACCGTGCATTTGCGCTTCCAGCCGAATACGCGGCTTACGGCGAACGTACAGCGCACCTATTCCCTTGGGGCCGTAGGTTTTGTGCGATGTCAGGCTCATCAAATCAATCGGCAATGCCGTCAAATCGATGTCTACCCGGCCGGTGGCCTGCGCTGCATCGGTATGAAAGATGATGCCTTTTTCACGGCACAGCGCGCCAATCGCGGCTACGTCTTGAATCACACCAATTTCGTTGTTCACGAACATGACGCTGACCAAAATCGTGTCTGGCCGAATCGCGGCTTTCAACACTTCAAGGTCTAACAAACCGTCGGCCTGTACGTCGAGGTAAGTTGCATCGAAACCCTGGCGCTCTAGCTCACGGAATGTGTCGAGCACTGCTTTGTGCTCAGTCTTGACCGTGATGAGGTGCTTGCCTTTGGTTTTGTAAAACTGCGCTGCGCCTTTGATGGCCAAGTTGTTCGACTCGGTTGCGCCGCTGGTCCAGACGATTTCGCGCGGATCAGCGCCAATCAGCTCCGCAACCTGCTCACGCGCTTTTTCAACAGCGGCTTCGGCCTCCCAGCCCCACGCATGGCTGCGTGATGCGGGGTTGCCAAAGTGCTCGCGTAACCACGGAATCATGGCGTCCACTACCCGTGGGTCACACGGGTTGGTGGAGCTGTAGTCCATGTAAATGGGGAAGTGTGGGGTTTCCATGTTGGCTGGCTCAATAAGTTAGCGGGATACAAATAAATAACTCAAAAATCACGCTTCGAAGGTTCAAGACTTTAAAAAGACATTACCCAAAGCAAAAACGGAGTTTGGCGCGTTGACACGCACTGGCTTGACCATAGGCGTCGTAAAAATTGCTTTTTTCACCATTGGCGTGTTTTCAACCACTACGCCCTTGGCGAGCTGGTCGTCTACCAGTTTTTGCAAGCTGACCGAGTCCAAAAACTCCACCATGCGGCTGTTGAGTGACGCCCATAAGTCATGCGTCATACAGCGGGCGCCCTCGCCCAGGCAGTTTTCTTTTCCGGCGCAATGGGTGGCGTCGATCGGCTCGTCGACCGACACAATAATGTCTGCCACGGTAATGTCTGCCGCTTTGCGGCCAAGGGTATACCCACCGCCAGGGCCGCGCGTGGATTCAACCAGTTCATGCCGGCGCAGCTTGCCAAACAACTGCTCCAGGTAGGACAAAGAGATCTGCTGACGCTGGCTGATAGCAGCGAGCGTAACGGGACCATTGTTTTGGCGAAGGCCAAGATCAATCATGGCGGTGACCGCAAAGCGGCCTTTAGTCGTGAGGCGCATAACAAGCTCCTTTAGTTAGCTTGACTGTCGTTTTCACTCTAAAAATAAATGTTTTTAGAGAGTTAAATTCCTCTGGTCGCCCCGGTCAGTCAATCGGCTCATGGGGCGCATTTTCTTTTCTTGATAACGTTCCTGACTGATTGAGTCAAGTATATCACCACCAGAGAATCTTTGCAGACTTGCAAGTTGCGAAAAAGACTTGCCAGTATTAATTCCCGAGTAAACGACTTTCTCTTCCTCTATTTCTATTACCTACGCCCTTCCGCTCCCCGCCGCACTGATCGGCACTATGTTGTCAGAACCCCCCGCCCCAAAAGCCTGCTCCTTCAGTATGTGCAACTGGTCGCGCACCCGCGCGGCTTTTTCAAATTCCAGATTTTTGGCGTGCTCGACCATCTGCTTTTCAAGCCGCTTGATTTCGCGCGACACGTCTTTGTCGCTCATGTCTTCAACCAGCGCTTTTTGCATCAACAGTTTGTCGGCCTCTTTGCCTGACTTTTCGCTGTACACACCGTCGATCAAATCCTTGATGCGCTTCACCACGCTTTTCGGCGTGATGTTGTGTTCAATGTTGTGCGCAATTTGTTTGTTGCGGCGGCGCTCGGTTTCGCTCATGGCCTTGGCCATTGAATCAGTGATGCGGTCGGCATACAAAATCGCCCGGCCATTCAGATTACGCGCCGCACGGCCAATGGTTTGAATCAAGCTGCGTTCGGCGCGCAAGAAGCCTTCTTTGTCGGCATCCAGAATCGCCACGAGCGACACCTCGGGAATGTCCAAACCTTCGCGCAGCAAATTAATGCCGACCAGCACATCAAACGCACCCAAGCGCAGGTCACGCAAAATCTCAACCCGCTCGACCGTGTCCACATCGCTGTGCAGGTAGCGCACTTTCACGCCGTTTTCGCTGAGGTAATCCGTCAGCTGCTCGGCCATGCGCTTGGTCAGCGTGGTGATCAGCACGCGCTCGTTTTTATCAACGCGAATGCGAATTTCACCCAGCACATCGTCTACCTGGTTGACTGCTGGGCGCACCTCGACTTGCGGGTCCACCAAGCCAGTCGGCCGCACGACTTGTTCAACCACCTGCCCGGCGTGCTCTTTTTCGTACGCAGCGGGTGTGGCCGACACGAAAATCGCCTGGCGCATTTTGGTTTCGAATTCTTCAAACTTCAGTGGCCGGTTGTCTAGTGCGCTGGGTAATCTGAAACCGTAGTCCACCAAGTTGTTTTTGCGAGCCCGGTCGCCGTTGTACATGGCGTTCAGCTGGCCAATCATCACGTGGCTTTCGTCCAAAAACATCACCGCGTCTTTGGGCATGTAGTCGCACAGCGT
>JANMWH010000475.1:0-2108 GCA_031393945.1 Polaromonas sp.
GCGTTTTTGCAGCAAATTTTGCTTCGCCCAGCCGAATACTCAGTTGTGGCCACGCTTAATTTGAACGGCGACTACATTTCTGATGCGCTGGCCGCGCAGGTAGGCGGCATTGGCATTGCACCAGGCGCCAATTTGTCAGACACCGTGGCCTGCTTTGAAGCAACGCACGGCACCGCGCCAAAATACGCTGGCAAAGACTACGTTAACCCGGGTTCGGAGATTTTGTCGGCAGAAATGATGCTGCGCCACATGGGCTGGTTTGAGGCGGCAGACCTCATCATTAGCTCAATGGAAAAGTCTATTGCGTCGAAAAAAGTAACGTACGACTTTGCGCGCTTGATGGAAGGCGCCACGCAAGTCAGCTGCTCCGGCTTTGGCCAGGTGATGATTGACCACATGTAATTGCGCCGGCTTTTGCTGCGCAGTCAAAAACCGCATCGGGGTAACCCGGCGCGGTTTTTTTAATGGAGCGCTTGAATGTCGCACCCGCGCCACCATTTCTTTTTCTATGCCCCCATTGCACACAGGCGCCAAGCTGTGGCTAGAATGAAATTCATGGCGACGAAACCCCCCAAAAGCCCGCAATCTCCCCAACCTCCTGGCTATAAGCCTGAAGACGACAGTGGCGGCACGGTATTGCTGGAGCGCAGACCGCAAAAAACAAAACCGCCTCAAATGTTCCAGGTGGTTTTGCTCAACGACGACTACACGCCGATGGAGTTTGTTGTCATGGTGATTCAGGAATTTTTTAATAAAGACCGCGAAACGGCGACGCAGATCATGCTCAAAATCCACTTGGACGGTAAGGGTGTTTGTGGCGTGTTTTCCAAAGACGTTGCCGCCACCAAGGTTGATCAGGTCAGCGAAGCGGCCCGCAAGCATGGGCATCCGCTGCAGTGCGTGAGCGAACCCATTGAATTGTGAATATCATGACCCATATTCACACGGTACAAGTCTTGATAGTTAGTTTTAGTCTGTAGTAAACGTAGCAAGCTCGAAGGAAACCAAATGATTGCCCAAGAATTAGAAGTCAGCTTGCACATGGCGTTTGTAGAAGCTCGCCAGCAGCGTCACGAGTTCATTACTGTTGAACATTTGCTGTTAGCGTTGCTTGACAACCCCAGCGCCGCCGAAGTGCTGCGTGCATGTTCAGCCAATGTCGATGATTTGCGCAAAGCATTAAGCAATTTCATCAAAGACAACACCCCGCAAGTCGCGGGCACTGAAGATGTTGATACGCAGCCCACACTCGGTTTTCAGCGCGTGATTCAGCGCGCCATCATGCACGTGCAGTCGACCGGCAACGGCAAAAAAGAAGTCACTGGCGCGAATGTGCTGGTCGCTATTTTTGGTGAAAAAGACTCGCACGCGGTGTATTACCTCCACCAGCAGGGCGTGACGCGACTTGACGTCGTTAACTTTATTGCCCACGGCATTAAAAAGAGCGACCCCCCCGAGCCTGCCAAGGCCGGCGAAAGCGCGGCTGAAAACGAAGAAGGCGGTTCTGAAAAGAACGAAAAGCAGTCGCCACTCGAGCAGTACACCCAAAACCTGAACCAGCTTGCCAAAGACGGAAAAATTGACCCGCTGATTGGGCGGCATTATGAAGTTGAGCGTGTCATTCAAATCTTGTGCCGCCGCCGCAAAAACAACCCACTGCTGGTGGGTGAGGCGGGCGTGGGCAAGACCGCAATCGCTGAGGGCCTGGCCTGGCGCATCACGCAAAAAGATGTGCCGGAAATTTTGGCTGAGGCGCAGGTTTATTCGCTTGATATGGGCGCCTTGCTGGCCGGTACCAAATACCGGGGTGATTTTGAGCAGCGTTTGAAGGGCGTTTTGAAGTCGCTTAAAGACAAGCCCAACGGCATTTTGTTCATTGACGAAATTCACACGTTGATTGGCGCGGGTGCGGCTTCTGGCGGCACACTGGACGCTTCGAATTTGCTCAAACCTGCGCTCAGCTCCGGCCAGCTCAAATGCATCGGCGCAACAACGTTCACTGAATACCGCAGTATTTTTGAAAAAGACGCTGCGTTGGCGCGGCGCTTTCAAAAAGTGGATGTGGTCGAGCCGACTGTGCAGGAAACGGTCGACATTCTCAAGGGCCT
>JANMWH010000478.1:0-2001 GCA_031393945.1 Polaromonas sp.
CAGCTGGTTGGCTAACAGCTCTTCTCGCGTGTAGGCCGCAGCTATCGCAGGCTCGGCCAGCAGCAGCGCTTTGGCCTCACCAGCCACTGCTGTTCGGCTTGTGTTTTTGGCTGCGAGCAGTTTTTTATCAAGCAGCAAAGACGAGCCTGAAAAACCAATCGCCCATTTGCCCTCGCCAAATTTGGCCTCTAGCCCCGCATTCAATCGGCCCAGCAACTGCGATGAACTCAACCGGCCTGACGGCAAACCCTTTGCGCTAGAAGCTTCAGGCGCTGGCATAAATCCGTGGTCAGCGGTCAGCATGGCCACGTAATTGCCTTTGCCAATGGTTTTGTCCAAGTCTGCAAAGAACTGTTCTAGCAATCTGTCGAGTTGCAGCAAATGGTCATGCGACAAACGTGATTCAGCGCTGTAAGCGTGGTTGATGTAGTCGTGGCTAGACAGGCTCACCGCCAAAATATCAGTGGCGGCGCGCTGGCCCAATTGCTCGCCAGCAATCGCTGCGCGGGCAAAGTCCAGCGTTAACGCGTCGCCAAACGGGCTGCGCATCAAGCGGCTGTAAAACGCTGGGCCGGGAGCCGCGTCAGCGCTGGCTGCCATCAGCATTGGCAGCGCACCACCACCGGGGCCAAACCACGGCTGGTTGTCTGGCAATGAGCGTGCGTAGGCTGCTTCAGGCAGCAGCGGCGCCCATTGGGCTCTGAAGTAACGGTCAGCTGGTTTGCTGGCGTAGTGCGCATCAACCCACGCCGGGTGCCGCGCCATGTAGTGCGTGGTCGAGGCAAAGTTTCCGCTGGCTGCCATGTACATGTAGGCCACGCCGTTTTGACCAGCGGGCAAAATCGCGCCGCGGTCTTTGCCCGATATGCCGATGACTTTAGACGCCGGGTTAGCAGTACGCAGCATGTCGCCTACCGTTTGAACCTTCAGGTTTTTGGGGCTGGTGCCGTCGAAAGCGCTTGTTGCGTGGCCGATGTAAGTGGCGCTGGTGTCCTCGGTGTTGTAGACCGGTGCGCCGGTGTCTGGGTTGCGCCATTCGTTGCCGATGATGCCGGTGCGGCTGGGGTACGCGCCAGTCAACATCACGGCGTGGCCTGCTGCTGTCACGGTAAAAGCATGACCGTAGTGCGCGTTGGCAAACCAGGCGCCACGGTCTAAAAATCGGGCAAAACCATCAGGTGCCAGCTGGTCTCGCAAACCCATGAGCTGGCGCTGCGGCAAGCCATCGACTGCCAAAAATACAAGCAACTTGGGCGGCGGCGCGCTGGTAGTGGCTGGCGTCAGGGCTGTGCATCCGCTTAGGGAAGTGAGGACCGCGCTTACCAAGATTAACCAGCTCAACTGGCGAGGCAGGTTTGAGCGGCGCAAAAAGGGTGTTGTCATTCGGAAATTGCCTCGTTGTAAGTTATTCAAGACGCCTTGGCCGACTAAATGCTTTTCTACACGATTAAATTATCTTTTTTCGGCATTAAAAAGGTAATTGATAGCATTTAAACATTGCTAAATTTTAGGGAGGGAAGTCATTCTTTCGCCTAATCCGCAACGGCCATGCCGTGTCTGCCTTCGCGAATGTCCCCCGCCCCTTGGGCTCCTCCTTGATTTCGCTGCGGTAGACACGCCATGCCCGTTGCTCGAAAGAAGGTTTTAACAAGTATTCGAGCAAACCCAAAGAGTGGTTTGCCTGAGTGTTCTGCGGAGGTCAAGGGGGAGCCCCAAAGGGGCGGAGGACACGTAGCAAAGCACTCAGGCAGACCGCTCGCTTCTAATTTGATAAGCGCGACTATTTGCAAGCCCGTAAAACCTCGGCGCCATACGCTTCCAGTTTTTTGACACCGATCCCAGCAATGCCTTCCAGGTCTTGCGCGGTTTTGGGGTCGCGCTCGGCAATGGCACGCAGCGTCGCGTCATGAAAAATCACAAAAGCGGGCAAGTTGTGCTCGCGCGCTACTTCTGCCCGCCAGGCCTTGAGTTGAGCAAGCCGCTCCAGTGCACCTGCGTTCA
>JANMWH010000481.1:0-4061 GCA_031393945.1 Polaromonas sp.
GAGCGCCAACATGAGCTTGCTCAAAGTCACCAACCTCGGAAAATCCTTTGGTGGCGTCAAGGCCGTTGACGGTGTTGGTTTTGATTTGGCAGCAGGTGAGCTGCTGGCCTTGATTGGCCCCAACGGTGCGGGCAAGTCCACCACCTTCAACATGGTCAATGGCCAGTTGCGGGCCGATATGGGTTCAATCACGCTGGACGGGCAAGAGCTGATTGGCATGGCCCCACGCGACATTTGGCGCTTGGGCGTGAGCCGCACTTTTCAAATTGCCGAAACCTTTTTTTCGTTAACGGTGGTTGAAAACGTGCAAATGGCTTTGCTGTCGCGCGACAAAAAGCTGTTTTCGTTTTTTACGCGTGCCGCCAGCTACAGGCGCGAAGAAGCGCTGGCGCTGCTAGACCAAGTCAGCATGAAGCCGCAAGCCGACAGGCCTTGCAGTGTGCTGGCTTACGGCGATGTGAAGCGGGTTGAATTGGCGATTGCCATGGCTAACGCGCCCAAGCTGCTGCTGATGGACGAGCCTACTGCCGGCATGGCGCCCAAAGAGCGCAATGACCTGATGGCGCTGACCAAGCAATTGGTGACTGAGCGCAATATGGCGGTGCTGTTCACCGAGCACAGCATGGACGTGGTGTTTGCCTATGCAGACCGCATGATTGTGTTGGCGCGCGGCCGCTTGATTGCGGGCGGCAAACCGCTTGAAATCAGAGACGACCCCAAAGTACAAGAGGTGTATTTCGGCACGGGCAAGACGTTTGAAAAACCTTCAACCTTGAGGGAGCCTGCCTGATGCCAAGCGCAGATATGTTGCTAAGTGCCAACGAGCTGTGCGGCTGGTATGGCGCTGCGCAAATTTTGTTCGATGTGAATCTGAAAGTCGATCGCGGCGAGGTGGTGGCGCTGATGGGCCGCAACGGTGCAGGCAAGTCCACCACGCTCAAAGCACTGACGGGCATGCTAGACAAGCGCCGTGGCGCGGTTCAGTTCATGGGTGCTGACATTTCAAAAAGTGAGCCGCACCGCGCAGGCCGCTTGGGGCTGGGTTACGTGCCCGAAGATCGCCGTATTTTTACTGACCTGACGGTGATGGAGAACCTGGAAGTCGGTCGCCAAAGCCTACGCCATTGGCCTGACGGCACGACAGCACCGGTATGGACACCCGAGAAGCTTTTTAAGCTGTTTCCTAACCTGGGCGAAATGCCTGACCGCCTGGGTGGCCGCATGAGCGGCGGCGAGCAGCAAATGCTGACAGTTGCCCGCACGCTGATGGGCAACCCATATCTGGTACTGCTTGATGAACCGTCTGAAGGCGTGGCGCCAGTCATCGTCGAGCAAATGGTGCAAACGATTCTTGAGCTTAAATCGCAAGGGGTTAGTATTTTGCTGTGTGAGCAAAACATGCACTTTGCCGAGCTGGTGTCTGACCGCGCCTATGTGCTGGAAAAGGGGAAAATTTGCTACCAGGCTTCGATGGTCGAGCTGTCGGCGAATATTGACGTGCGGCGTGCCTATTTAAGTGTCTAGTCAATTGTTTAGTATTGCGTTTCAGTTTTTCAACTTAAGGAGTTTCATCATGCAAGTGTCTAAGCGTAGAGCCATACTTACTGCTGTGTCCAGCGCAGGTCTCGTCTTCAGTGCAGGTTTTGCGGGGCGCGCTTTTGCTTCCACCAAAATAAAACCCGGTGTTAGCAGCGCCTTGGTCGTTGTTGATGTGCAGAATTGCTTTGTCACCGGGGGTACGCTGCCCGTCAAGGGGGGTGAAGAGGTGGTGCCAATCATCAACAAACTCTCCAGCAGTTTTGAAAACATTGTGGTGACGCAAGACTGGCACACGCCGGGCCATGCGTCGTTTGCCAGTGCCCACGCGGGTGAAAAACCATTCGGCATAAAGAAAATGCCTTATGGTAATCAAGTGCTCTGGCCCGACCACTGTGTGCAGGGCACAGACGACGCAGCGCTACACAAAGACCTAAAACTACCTTCTGCGCAATTGATTGTGCGTAAAGGCTATCACCCCAAAGTAGACAGCTATTCGGCCTTTATGGAGGCAGACGGCAAGACGCCGACCGGCTTGGGCGGGTACTTAAAGCAGCGCGGCATCAAAACTGTTTTTGTGACCGGTTTGGCCACTGACTTTTGCGTGGCATGGACAGCCATGGATGCTAGAAAACTTGGCTTTGAAGCGTTTGTGATTGAAGACGCGACGAGGGCGATTGACTTGAATGGCTCATTGGCCGCCGCCTGGAAAAGCATGGCTGCCAAAGGTGTCAAGCGGATTCAGGCCAGCGACATCGGCTAGTCCTTGACTGGTAGAAGGCAGCCCATGTGATGAGTTCCATTGCGATTCATTTCCAGTTAAACGGCAATGCCAAAACGCTGGCTGTTTTCAAGGAAGCCTCTTTACTGAATCTGCTGCGCAATGACTTTGAACTCAACAGCCCCAAGTACGGCTGCGGCCTTGGCGAATGCGGCGCGTGCACCGTGCTGGTCGACGGCGTTGCAGCACGTGCTTGCGTGATACCTGCGGCGGGCGTGGCTGGCCGCAGCGTCACCACGCTTGAAGGGCTGGGCACGGCGGGCGCATTGCATCCCATACAACAGGCGTTTATCGATGCACAAGCCGCCCAGTGCGGCTATTGCTTAAGCGGCATGATCATGATGACCGCAGCGCTGCTGAGTCGAAACCCAGACCCGACAGAATCTGACATCCGCCGTGAACTGTCGGGTAATTTATGCCGTTGCGGCACGCATGTAGAAATCGTCAACGCGGTATTGCGCGCAGCGGTTTTGATGAAGCAAGCCGCATGACACGCCGCGCTGACTTGCCCCAATGCCGGGCTGAATTTCATTCGTCCAACGGTGTGTTGTTGATAACCCGCAAGCCACCGCTGCCTACACCGCCAGCGCACGGGCAACCACCAACAGTGCAAGCCAATCCGCTAGAGGGTGACGAGCTATTGCTGGCGGTTTGGGACGACGGCAGCATTACCGCACTGCACGGCCATGTCGATTTAGGCACCGGCATCGCAACCGCGCTGGCGCAAATCGTGGCTGAGGAGCTTTGCGTTGAATTGAATCAAATCAACATGGTTCTGGGCAACACCGCCAGCGTACCCAACCAGGGTGCAACGATTGCCAGTGCGTCATTGCAAATTCATGCAGCGCCTTTGCGTGCGGCGGCTGCGCAAGCACGCGCCTGGCTGGTGGCGCGTGCGGCTGCAACCAGTGTTGAATCCACTGACTACGCTGCGCTACTTGCAGGCCACGTCGAGCTGACGCTAGATTTAAATACACCGCTTAAAGCGCCAGCCGATTACCGAATCGTCGGCACGTCGGCTCCGCGCACTGACATCCCGGCCAAGGCCACAGGCGCATTGACGTTTGTGCACGACATGCGCGTACCGGGCATGCTGCATGGCCGCGTGGTGCGCCCGCCGTATGTGGGCGCTGACCACGGCGACTTTATCGGCAACACGCTGGCCTCGGTTGATGAGGCATCGATTTCCCACATACCCGGCATTCGTACAGTGGTGGTGATCAGGGATTTTGTGGGCATCGTGGCCGAGCGTGAAGAGCATGCTGACCAAGCCCTGCGCGAGCTGCGCGTGCACTGGAAGCCTTGGCCCGGCATGCCAGACCAAAGTGACTTGGCAGGGGCGATCAAAAGTAACCCATCCACCCAGCGCAGACTGATCAACGAAGGCAATGTTGATGCGGCCATGGCGGCAGCAGACCAAAAAATGCCACGCAATTACGTGTGGCCGTACCAGCTGCACGCGTCCATCGGTCCGTCATGCGCTCTGGCCGACTGGCAAAGCGACCGGATGACCGTCTGGGCTGGCAGCCAAAACCCGCATGTGCTGCGCGCCGATTTGGCCAAGCTCATGGGCTTGGCAGATGTGCAGATTGACGTCATCCGCATGGAAGCCGCAGGCTGCTATGGCCGCAATTGCGCAGACGATGTGGCGGCTGATGCCGCGCTGCTGTCCCGTGCCGTGGGCGCACCGGTTCGGGTGCAGCTCACGCGTGAGCAAGAAAGCGCGTGGGAGCCCAAGGGCGCG
>JANMWH010000019.1:0-1580 GCA_031393945.1 Polaromonas sp.
GGCCGCCACATCAACTACGGCGTGCGTGAATTCGGCATGGCCGCCATCATGAACGGCGTCGCGCTGCACGGTGGCTACATTCCCTACGGCGGCACCTTCCTGACGTTTAGCGACTACTCACGCAACGCCATCCGCATGGCCGCGCTGATGAAGCTGCGCGTGATTCACGTCTTCACCCACGACAGCATTGGCCTGGGCGAAGACGGCCCGACCCACCAGTCGATTGAACACGCCGCCAGCCTGCGCTTGATTCCAAACCTCGACGTTTGGCGTCCGGGCGACACAGCTGAAACGGCCGTCGCGTGGGCTGTGGCGTTGCAAAACAAAACCAAGCCAACTGCGCTGCTGCTCAGCCGGCAAAACCTGCCGTATGCGCCCAAAGACGACTTGGGGCTGATCAGCAAAGGCGCGTATGTGCTGTCGGAGCCAACTGAAGTTGGTTTGAACAAAAAAGCTCAAGCGGTCATCATCGCTACGGGGTCAGAAGTGCAGCTCGCACTCAAGGCGCAAGAGCTGCTTGCTACTTTTAAAATAGCAGTACGCGTGGTTTCTATGCCCAGCAACACGACATTCGACAAGCAAAAATCAGCCTACAAAACCGAAGTGCTGCCCGAAGGCATTCCCCGCATCGCGGTTGAAATGGGCGTGACCGACGGTTGGTGGAAGTACGGCTGCGCAGCAGTCGTCGGCATCGACACCTACGGCGAGTTAGCGCCTGCGCCTGTGCTGTTCAAGCATTTTGGGTTTACACCTGAGAACGTGGCGAATACGGTGCGTAAGGTCCTTAAGAAGTAATCCGCTTGAGAACAACATGCCACTGATTTCCTCTTTTTACGGAGTCCTGATTTACATGTATTTCATGGACACACGTCAGCACCATACGCCGCATATCCATGCGATGTATCAGGGGCATGAGGCAGTGTTTGCTATAGATTCGGCTGACCTGCTCGAGGGAAAATTCCCACCCAAGCAAACGCGGTTGGTGCAGGCGTGGATTGAGCTGCGACGTGAGGAACTGGTTGCCGACTGGTCGCTGGCGATTAAGGGTCAGCCGGTCGAGCGCGTGGAGCCGCTGCGATGAACCCACGTGTTTGCAGCGTTTCCGCTATGCCGAATCTTATGTTGCGACTTGAGTTTCTCGACGGACGCCGTGCGACGTTTGACGTCTCACCGTTTGTTCACTTCCCCGTTTTTGAGCGACTTAAAGATCCAGCTTATTTTAGCCGAGCCAAAGTCGACCACGGCACAGTAGCTTGGCCCGGCGGTATTGATTTTGATCCAGACACTTTGTATCTGGACTCTAGTAGTTTGTAGTTTTTAACAAAGCATCAGTAAGGTACATCATGGCAATCAAAGTAGGCATCAACGGTTTTGGTCGTATCGGGCGTAACGTCCTTCGCTCGGCAGTTCAAAACTTTTCGGACATTGAAATCGTTGGTATCAACGACTTGCTGGAGCCGGACTACCTGGCCTACATGCTGCAATACGATTCGGTGCATGGCCGGTTCAAGGGCGAGGTTTCGGTGGAAGGCAACACGCTGATCGTCAACGGTAAAAAGATTCGCCTGACGCAAGAGCGC
>JANMWH010000031.1:0-8335 GCA_031393945.1 Polaromonas sp.
CGTTCTAATCACCGCTTCTTCGACCCGAAAAACGTATTCTTTAACGTAGTACCCCGCCGCCTTGAGGTCAATCAGCGGGTAGGCCACCACCTGCCCCGGCCCATGAAAAGTGACTTGCCCACCCCGGTCGGTTTGCACCACCGGGATGTTGCCGGGGTTCAAAACATGTTCGACCTTGCCTGCCAAACCCTGGGTGTAGACCGCCGGGTGCTCACATATCCATAGCTGGTCGCGCCTGTATTGGTTGGGCTGCAGGTCAATTTGATATATATTTTGAGCTGTTTTTGAGGTTCTGGAGGCCGTGAAAGCCTTCATGGCGGCAAAAGTGGCCAAATACTCGACTTGGCCGAGTTGCATTATTTCAATGCTTGAATCGGTCATGCTACCGCCTGTACTCGGTGGTGAAGGCGCGTCTGCGATTGAACTTGTCTAGGGTGTGCATGGGCGGGCTTATTTAGCGGGCTGCAAAGTTGGCCTCAACGGTTTCGCGGTGAAACAGTTCAAGGTAGGGCTGGTAGCGGTATAAGCGGTTGCGGTCAAAGCCGGTGACTTCTTGCAGCCAGCCGCGCGCCTCCAGGTCTTTGGCTATTTTGACGGCGGTGGGGTGAGTGCAGCCGACGATTTCAGCAATCTGCTTGGGCGACACCAGCGGCTGCTTGAACAGGCTGTCGAGCAACTTCAACGCTTTGGGGCTTTTGATCAGCGCGGCGCGGTGCGCTTCGCGCATGGCAACAATGTCTGTGGCTGTGCGGGTCGCAGCGCGTGCGGTTTGACTGATGCCACGCAAAAAAAACTTGAGCCACGGCTCCCAATGGCCATGCTCGCGGATGGCGGTCAAGCGGTCGTAGTATTCAGTACGGTGGGCTTTCAAAAAAACCGACAGGTATAAAACAGGGCGTGATAAAGCTTGTTCCTCGCACAACATCAAGGTGATGAGCAGCCTGCCCACGCGGCCGTTGCCGTCCAGAAATGGGTGAATGGTTTCAAACTGCGCGTGGGCCAAGCCGCAGCGAATGAGCAGGGGCGTGTCGGCCTTGCCGTCATGCATAAACAGTTCAAGCGCACCCAGGCTTGCCATCAGCTCATGAGGCGGTGGCGGCACAAAGCTGGCGGTTGACAAGCTGCTGCCGGAGCCGCCTATCCAGTTTTGCGACGTACGAAATTCGCCCGGCGTTTTTTCAGACCCGCGCACGTTTTGCATCAACTCGCCGTGTATTTCACGCAGCATGCGCAAGCTAAGCGGCAGTTCATTGAGCCGATGCAAGCCGTGGTTCATGGCGCGCACGTAGTCGATGACTTCTTCTACGTCTTTCGGGCTGTCGTTGTTGGTGCCGTTCGCTTCAAACGCGAGAATGTCCTCGAGCGTACTTTGCGTGCCTTCTATTTGTGACGACAGAACCGCCTCGTGGCGAACATACATCCCGATGAACAAGTCCAGGTTGGGCAGCAGCGTTGCAATTGCGTCAAGCCTGGCAAGGTCGCGATCTGCTTGCGACAACAGGGTTCTGAGTTCACCATCGAATGCTATTTCGGGTTCAGGCGGCAGCGGCACTGGAATGAAGGCGCGGTAGCCAGTAAGCTGCTGAACGTAACGGCCAGCGCGCTGTGGGTAGGGCGCTGAGCTGTGTGATGACATTTTCATAAGAATCGTCAATGATAATCATATGAAAATAAAAGTCAATTTATTTTTATATAAACCCCTAAAGTGATTCTTGTGAAAATTTTTTGTAGCGCAACAATTGCTTCACAAAACCACTTTCACCATCGGGTGGGTGCTGAGCGTGCGGTACAGCTCGTCAAGTTGCTCCCTTGAAGTGGCGGTGACGGTCACTGTTACGCCCAGATATTTGCCGCCGCTGCTTTCACGCAGCTCGATGGTGCTGGCGTCAAACGCGGGGTCGAACTGGTGCGCTACGTGGGTAATGGCCGCTACCAGGCCGTCTACCTTTAGCCCCATGACTTTGATGGGGAACTGGGACGGGTATTCGATCAGCGACTCTTGTTTAGGAATGTCCCGAGGGCTGTTCGGTGGGGTGTCTGGCATTTTTGGGGTCTCTGAAATGGCGGTCATGCGGCTTGTTTTAGATCGCTTTGCTGCGCGGATTGTTGCTTGGCTTGCTGATAAGCGGCATACAGTTTGGCGTAGATGGGGCCGGGCAAACCTGCAGTTGCACCCAGGCCGATTTTTTGGCCGTCTAGCAGCGTAACGGGTAGCACTTCTTTGGTGGCAGACGAAAGCATCAGCTCGTCGGCATCGAAAACCTCGGCTCTGGTGATGCGCCGCAGCTCAAAACCTATGCCGCCGCAGCGGCACAGGCTTTCAATCAACCCATAGCGAATACCTTCCAGCACCAGCTTGTCTTTGGGCGGGCCGAGCACTTTACCGTCTTTAATGACCCACACATTGCTGGCGGCGGCTTCGCTTAAATAGTCACCCCTGAACATAATTGTTTCTAAAGCGCCTGCATCTGCGCTTATCTGCCGCGAAAACACTGCACCCAGCAAGCTGGTGCTTTTGATATGTGCTTTTTCCCACCGGAAGTCGTCTGCCGTTACGCAGGCCACGCCTTGGGCGCGCTGCGCTGGGCTGGGCAGCTTCATGGCGTTGACCATCACGAACACAGTGGGTTTTAGATTGGGCGGCATGACGTGGTCACGCAGGGCTACACCACGGCTGACCTGAATGTAGATGATTTGATCCAAATTAGGCTCATTTTGATCTTCATTTTGGGCTGTAGCCGTTATTTTATGGGCGCGCGCAGCTATTAATTGCATAGCGATTTCACGCCACTCAGTGTGCGTTAACGGGTTAGCAATGTGCAGCTCGGCCAAGCTGCGGTCAAGCCGAGCCATGTGCTGGGCGAAGCTGAACAACACGCCGCCATAGGCCGGAACCACCTCGTACACACCGTCACCAAAAATAAAGCCGCGATCTAGAACGCTGATTTTGGCGTCTTTTAGCGGCGTGTAGTCGCCATTTAGGTAGCAAATCGTGTCAGGAAGGGTTGTGGTCATGGTTCAGGCGTTCAATCATCAAGGGGTGCGCTTGGCATCTGCTGTCTTTTTAAGCCGGCTGGCGCGGTTTTTATGTTTTACCAAAAACTGCAAGCGCCAAGTTATTTTGACCAGAGCATAAGCCGCCAGCGCGCCGCCCACCGCAAACATGCCCATGCCCAAAATGGCCGGGGCACCGATAGACTCTAAATAAGCCATGATGCCGCCACTTTCACTGATTTGCTTGAAAGGCAACGGCGGCGGCGCATCGAGCACCAGGCTGCCCACTTTGTAGGCCAGCCACAGCCAGAACCCGATCGTGAACGGGTTGGTGACCAGTGTCATGCCAACTGCTACCGGTATATTGGCGCGGCACCAGACGCAGCTGGCCGCGGCCACCAAGATTTGCGCTACTGGCAACACAAATGCCCAAAAAATACCCAGTGCCGCACCACGGGCCACAGACTCGTGGTGCATGCGCCACAGCTTGGGGTCAAGTACCCTGTGCGCAACCGGTTTTAGCCAAGGGTGGGCGGCCAGCACGTCGCGCTTGGGCAGCGCAGCGCGGATTTTGTCGGCCAGCGTGGCCCGCTTTGGCTGCAGCGGCTGCTCGTCGTGTTCTGCCTTGGGGCGCTTCGGTTTTTGCTGGGTCATGGCGCAGCCCGGGTGGGGAGTTGTCGGGTTTCGCCAATCGCCATCAGCGTGAAGTCTTGCGGGCCCAAGGCCTTGCTTGCCACGGCCACTGCCAGGTCTTTGGGCGGCTGGTCAAGTGGCTCATCGGTCAGGGCAAAAGTGCCCCAGTGCACGCCCACGCTACGCTTGGCTTTCAAATCTTGGTGAATTTGCACCGCCTCCGCGGGGTTAACGTGCTGCTCTTTCATGAACCAGCGCGGCTGGTAAGCGCCAACCGCGATCAAGGCGACATCAAAACCGCCGCCCTTAGCTGTTGTTTGGCGGTCAGCAAAGTGTTTTAGCGTGTCCGTCAGTTGCCAGCGCAAAAAATCACACACGCCTTTGCGATTTTTGCTACCATTTATATAGCTGTTTGCGCCCGTATTCATTGATAAAAAATGCTTTTCATATTTGAAAATGACTCAAAAATGACGTTTTGCGAGACGATCAACGTACAAGGCGCACCGCCAAAATCGCCGCCCAGCCCAAGCTGAAGTTAATCACCGTCATGGTGTGAATAAGCCCAGCAGCTTTAGCGGCCAGTGGCCACTCAGCCGCTGCAACTGCGCGCTTGTATTTTTTGAAACCGGCAAAATAAATGTGGCCAAAAATCAGCATCATCGCCACGCCCAGCACCAGCATCACATTCCAGCCCAGCGGAACGCTGCCTTCGCCCGTGGCCAGCCGGGCTGCTTTGAAGGTTTGGGTATACAGGTGCGTGCCCGTGACAAACAGCAGCACGATGGCAGCCAACACCAGCGCAAAAAACCGCCGCCACACCTGGCCCATTAATTGAGCGCGGCTTTGGGCGTCTAGCGTGGCTAGGGCCGCTGGGCGCAACGCAAACAGCATGAAGGTCATGCCGCCCAGCCAAACAATGCCAGCAATCAGGTGAAGAAGTTTTGCGTAGTCGTACATAAGTGAGCTCTTGGCAGTCAAAAGCTCGATTGTGGCTGCGCTTTTTACAGCGGGTTTAATGGGCAAATGCACCCAAAGCCTGCGCGGGCTTTTTTTATGCTTTGAGTGGACGGGTTTCTACGTATAATCAGAGGCTGTACGAAAAATCAACGTTGTAACCAGTTTGTAATTTTCGATGCGCAAACTCGTTGACTCTTCAGTAAAACCGAATGTAGAGCAGCGCGATTGGGATCAACCAGCGGACAGCGATGCTGTTACGCCATTGACCAAAAGCGAGGCTGATGCATTTCGCCAAAAGAACCCGTCGCTGTCGCCCTGGGTTGTTTTGGCCGGGCAAACAGCTGGCGGTTTGCTGACTAGTTTTGCATGCGGCTTGGCGACTGGTCAAACCAGCACGGCCTGGTCTGCTCTTTACGGGACAGCAGCGGTAGTACTACCCGGCGCTTTGTTTGCGCGGGGACTGATGAGCAAGGTGACGTTGATGAATCCGGCCGCTGCGGTGACTGGATTTTTTTTGTGGGAAATGGTGAAGATTGGTTTGGTATTGGCAATGCTGTTTGCCGCGCCCAAGCTGGTTAAAGATTTGAGTTGGCCAGCCATGTTGATTGGGCTGGTTGTGACAATGAAGGTGGTTTGGCTGGTACTTTGGCTTGAGGCGAAAGTGCGGCGCAAATCGAAAAGTTGAGCGTATTCCAATAAAAGAGATTTGAGATGAGTGCATCTTCCGGAGCCCCTTTAACCGCCGGTGACTACATCGGTCACCATCTGGTGCATTTGCAAAATAAAAAGCAGATGGGCTTGATCGACTTCGGTGTGGTTAATCTTGACACCATCTTTTGGTCTATCACCCTTGGTGTAATTGGCTTGTTCGTCATGTGGCGCGTTGCCAAAAACATTCACTCTGGTGTGCCAGGCCGCATGCAGGCTGCGGTTGAAATGCTGCTTGAAATGGTCGACTCGCAAGCCAAGGGCATAGTTAAAAACGCTGAGTCGCGTAAAGTCGTTGGTCCCTTGGCACTGACCGTCTTTGTGTGGATTTTCTTGATGAACTCAATGGACTTTTTGCCCGTTGACTTGTTTCACAGCATCTTCGCTGTAACCGGCCTTGACCACAAAATTGAATACTTCCGCGTAGTGCCTACAGCTGACTTGTCTGCCACGCTGGGAATGTCATGCGGCGTGCTGTTGGTCTGCCTGTTTTACAACATCAAGATCAAAGGTTTTGGCGGCTGGGTGCACGAGTTGTTTTCTGCACCGTTCGGCGACAAATGGTTTTTGTACCCCATCAACTTTTTGATGCAGATGATTGAGTTCGCCGCAAAAACCGTGTCGCACGGCTTGCGACTCTTCGGCAACATGTACGCAGGCGAATTGCTGTTTATGTTGATTGCGCTCATGGGCGCTGTCGGCTTTGGCTCGGCTACCGGTGTGTTCTTGTTTCTGGGTCACATTTTGGCTGGTACGGGCTGGGCTATTTTTCACATCTTGATCGTGGCGCTGCAAGCCTTTATTTTCATGATGTTGACATTGGTGTACGTGGGCCAGGCGCACGACCATCATTAATTTTAAATTTCTGGTTTTGTTTATTTCGTTATTTTTGATTTCGGTTTGGGTTTAGGTTTAGGTTTGGTATTTTTATTTTTGTTAGTTAGTTTTTTTGTTAATTTGTAGGAGCTTTAAATGGAAAACGTACTTGGTTTTGTCGCACTGGCCGCTGGCCTGATCATTGGTTTGGGCGCACTCGGCGCCTGTATCGGCATCGGCATCATGGGTAGCAAATACCTGGAAGCAGCTGCTCGCCAGCCTGAGCTGATGAATGAATTGCAAACCAAAATGTTCTTGTTGGCTGGTCTGATCGACGCCGCTTTCCTGATTGGCGTGGGTATTGCCATGTTGTTTGCATTCGCCAACCCGTTTGTGCTGAAGTAATCAAACGCCTTTTCAGCTATTCAACTAAAAAGGTGCTGCTGTGAGTATTAACTCGACATTTTTTGCGCAGCTCATCGTGTTTGCAATTTTGGTGCTGTTCACGATGAAATTCGTGTGGCCGCCCATTGCAGCCGCGCTGGACGAACGCGCTATGAAAATTGCTGCGGGCCTTGCTGCTGCTGACAAAGCCAAATCTGAACTTTTGGGCGCCAACAAGCGCGTTGAAGAAGAGTTGGCCAAGTCAAAGGGCGAGTCCGCTGTGCGTTTGGCTGATGCCGAGCGCCGCGCACAAGTCATGATTGAAGAAGCCAAAGCCAGAGCAACTGAAGAGGGCAGCAAGATCATTGCCGCCGCCAAGGTTGAAGCAGAGCAGCAAACCGTCAAAGCCCGCGAGACTTTGCGCGAGCAAGTTGCCGCGCTGGCCGTTAAAGGTGCTGAGCAAATCTTGCGCAAAGAAGTTAACGCTTCTGTGCACGCAGACTTGCTGGGCCGCCTGAAGACAGAGCTGTGATTAGACCTTTGACTGCAGAAAAAAGAGCATCACCATGGCAGAACTAGCCACCATTGCCCGCCCTTACGCTGAAGCCTTGTTCAAAGCTGCTGGCGGCGATCTTGCCGCCACTGCGGCATGGCTGGACGGGCTTGCCAGCATTTCGTCAAATCTGCAGCTGCAGCAGTACGCCGGTAACCCCAGCGTAACTTCGGCACAAACTTTTGATGTGATGGCAGGCGTTGCAGAGTCGCAAAAGGTCAAGCTGCCTGAGCCAGCCAAGAACTTTTTGCGCACTGTAATTGACAACGGTCGGGTAAGTGTTTTGCCTGAAATTGCCAGCCAGTTTCGTGCACTTAAAAACGCACAAAGCGGCTCGTCAGACGCTACGGTGTACAGCGCCTTTGCGCTGGACGCTGCGGCTCTGGTCAGCTTGCAGGCAACTTTAGAAAAGCGCTTTGGCAAAAAGCTTAACTTGACAGTTGAGCTGCAGCCAGAACTGATAGGCGGCGTGCGCGTCGTGGTGGGCGACGAGGTGCTGGACACCTCGGTAAAAGCCCGTTTAGAGCAAATGAAAGCGGCGCTGATTTCTTGATATTGCGCGCCGCGCCGTGTCCATTTTTTAGCCCACCAACAACGAAAGAAGGAAAGAGTCATGCAACTCAATCCAGCAGAAATTTCTGAACTGATCAAAAGCCGTATCGAAGGCTTGACCACCGCCAGCGACGTTCGCAACCAGGGCACCGTGGTGTCTGTGGCCGACGGTATCGTTCGTATTCACGGCCTGTCGGACGTGATGCAAGGCGAAATGCTGGAGTTCCCTGCTACCGCCGATGGCACACCCACCTATGGCTTGGCACTGAATTTAGAGCGCGACTCCGTCGGCTCCGTGATTTTGGGCGAATACGAGCACATTGCCGAAGGCGATACCGTCAAATGCACCGGCCGCATTTTGGAAGTACCGGTTGGCCCTGAACTGCTTGGCCGCGTGGTCAATGCGCTGGGTCAGCCGATTGACGGCAAGGGCCCCATCAACGCCAAAATGACCGACGTGATTGAAAAAGTCGCTCCGGGCGTGATTGCACGTAAATCAGTCGACCAGCCACTGCAAACCGGCCTGAAGTCCATCGACTCCATGGTGCCAGTAGGCCGCGGCCAGCGCGAATTGATTATTGGTGACCGCCAGACCGGCAAAACCGCTGTTGCGATTGACGCGATCATTAACCAAAAAGGCACTGGCGTTTACTGCGTTTACGTCGCTATTGGTCAAAAGGCATCATCGATCAAAAACGTCGTTCGCTCGCTTGAACAAGCTGGCGCGATGGAATACAC
>JANMWH010000032.1:0-1839 GCA_031393945.1 Polaromonas sp.
CCTTGCCCCTCAGCCTTGCCGACTCAAACGCGCGCCCACTCAACGCAATTAAAAGGACAAACACATGGTCACTAAAAAACCAAAAGGCTTAGGCCGCGGGCTAGAGGCCTTGCTGGGCCCCAAGGTCAATGATTCGCTTGACGACGCTGACTCCAGCTTAACCAGCCCGGGCGCGCCTGCATCGCTGCGGCTCGGCGACATGGTGGCCGGCCAGTACCAGCCCCGCACCCGCATGGACGAGGGCGCCCTGTACGAGCTGGCCGAATCCATCAAGGCGCAGGGCATCATGCAGCCGATTTTGGTGCGGCGCTTGACCGCTGGGCCCAACGACGGCAAATACGAAATCATTGCCGGTGAACGGCGCTTTCGGGCCGCCAAGCTGGCTGGCCTGGACACGGTGCCGGTACTGGTGCGCGACGTCCCCGACGAAGCCGCCGCTGCCATGTCGTTGATTGAAAATATTCAGCGTGAAGACTTAAACCCGCTCGAAGAAGCCCAAGGTTTGCAACGCTTGGTCAAAGAGTTTGGGCTCACTCACGAACTGGCGGCGCAAGCCGTGGGGCGCTCGCGCAGTGCAGCGTCTAACCTGCTGCGCCTGCTCAACTTGTCAGACCCGGTGCAATCGATGTTGATGGCAGGCGACATTGACATGGGCCACGCGCGGGCGCTGCTAGCGCTGGACCGCGCCACGCAAATTACCGCTGCCAATCAAATTGCCGCCAAAAAAATGTCAGTGCGCGAGGCCGAAGGCCTGGTTAAAAAACTCAGCGCCGAGTTTTCGCTCAAGCCCCAAAAAGTCGGCAAAGAAAAGTCTCGCGACACCCGCCGCATCGAAGAAGAGCTGTCAGACGCGCTGGCGGCTGATGTGCAGGTACGCATTAAAAAGCAAGTCAAACGGGGCGGCAAAACCATCGACAGCGGCGAAGTGGCTATTCAATTCGGCTCGCTGGAAGAGCTGAACGGGTTGCTAGACCGCCTGCGCGGTAACAATACGTAGCATTTTGACGTGTATCTACGCACCAAAGCGTGCGAAATTGCCACATCAAACACTATTGTGTCGTGGAATAATTGAAAATACTTACTGCTAGACATATTCAGACACCAGGAGAACTCTTTGAAGTACACACTTTTAACCCTCGCAGCCACTGCGCTGCTCGGCGGCTGCGTCGCTACTGTTCCCTCGATTGGCTCTGAAAAAGCCAACGTTGCCGCCACCGGCTCGGCAGCAGGTGACAGCACCCAAGGCGCCAATGCTGCGCTTGAAAAATGCGCCAGCCCGCTGGGCACCGTCGCCCTGGTTGAAGAAACATCCGCCGACTGGTACCGCCTATTCACCACCGAATACAAACTGGGCTCCACCGTGCCCGTGCTGCGCTTGATGATTCAGCAAAGCAACTGCTTCATCGTGGTCGAGCGCGGCCGCGCCTTCGCCAACATGGAGCGCGAGCGCGCCATTGCCGCGTCTGGCCAAGGCCGCACCGGCAGCAACATGGGCGGCGGCCAAATGGTCGCGGCCGACTACAGCATGACGCCTGAAGTCTTGGTCAGCGCCCGTGGCACCAGCGGCGGTGGCGGTGGCCTCGGCGGCTTTAGCCGCGGCTTGGGTGTGCTCGGCGCTATTGCCGGCGGCATTCGCACCAACGAAGCGTCCACCATGCTGATGCTGACCGACAACCGCTCGGGCGTACAAATTTCGGCATCGCAAGGCGCCAGCTCTAACACCGACTTCAGCGTAGGTGCTGTGCTGTTCGGCGGCGGCGGTGGCGGCGGCATGAGCGGCTACACCAACACCCCACAAGGCAAGGTCGTGATAGCGGCCTTCACTGATTCGTACAACCA
>JANMWH010000063.1:0-10755 GCA_031393945.1 Polaromonas sp.
GTCAGCATGTAAGGCAACACGGCGGGGAACAAAATTTTGGTGAACACTTTCCATTCGCTCAGGTTCAGCACACGCGCTACGTTTAAGTAGTCTTGCGGTACGCGCTGCACGCCCACGGCGGTGTTGATGATCATGGGCCAAATGGAGCATATAAAAATCGTCCAGATCGCCGCGGGGTTGGCACCTTTAAACACCAGCAGGCCAATCGGCAGCCAGGCCAGTGGCGACACCGGGCGAAGCAAGCTGATCAGTGGGTTAAACATGCTGCTTAAAAACTTGAAGCGGCCAATCATGAAGCCGACCGGAATGCCTACGATGGCCGCCAGGCCAAAGCCCAGCGCCACACGCTTGAGCGAAGACAAAATATTCCAGCCAATGCCTTGGTCGTTTGGCCCCTTGCTGTAAAACGGGTCGCTGAAGATCGTGACCGCTTGGGCAAGGGTTGCGCTGGGTGACGGTATGCTGCCCTTGCTGGTGATGGACACCGCCATCCACAACAACACCAGCAGCCCAAAGCCGAGCACGGGGGGCATGAGGCCTTGCCACAAGAAGGACAAATCGCGCGGCTGCTTGAAGTTTTGCTCCCTCGCCCCTTGCGGGGAGAGGGTTGGGGTGAGGGCAGTGCTTGCGGTGGGATAGGTGATGGCGCGCACACCCTCACCCCGGCCCTCTCCCGCAAGCGGGAGAGGGGGTAGAGCCTCTGAATGAAAAACAGCAGCGACCATAGCGTGCTCCTTGGGTTTGTGAATCAAGCTTTGACTTTGAAGCTGTCAGCGTACTTGGCCGGGTCTTTGCCGTCCCACACCACACCGTCCAGCATCTTGCTGCTGCGCATCACATCTTTGGGCACGCTGACTTTGGCTGCTGTGGCGGCTTGCTTGTAAATGTCAATCTGGTTGATTAGCTTGGCCATGGCCAAATAGTCGACGTGCTCCTTCATCAAACCCCAGCGCTTGTGCTGGGTCAAAAACCACATGCCATCAGACAGGTACGGAAAGTTGACTGCGCCGTCACCCGAGAACTTCATGTAATTCGGGTCGTCCCAAGTTTTGCCCATGCCGTTTTGGTAGCGGCCCAAAATGCGCTGGTTGATGGCGTCAACGCTGGTATTGACGTAGCTCTTGTCGGCAATGGTTTCGGCCATTTTTGTTTTGTTGCTGAGGCTGGCGTCGATCCATTTGCTGGCCTCCAATATGGCAGCGGTGACGGCGCGCGCGGTGTTGGGGTTCTTTTTAACGAACTCAGCCGTAGAGCCCAGCACCTTTTCAGGGTGGTCCTTCCAGATGTCTTGGGTTGTTACGGCTGTCACGCCAATGCCGTCAATGATGGCGCGGTGGTTCCAGGGCTCGCCGACGCAAAAGCCGTCCATGTTGCCCACGCGCATATTGGCCACCATTTGCGGCGGCGCCACGGTAATCACCTTGGCGTCACTCAGCGGATTGATGCCGTTGGCCGCCATCCAGTAGTACAGCCACATGGCGTGCGTGCCGGTGGGAAAGGTTTGGGCAAAGGTGTACTCGCGTTTTTCAGCTTTCATCAGCTTGGCGAGTGATGGGCCGTCAACGGCCCCCTTATCAGCCAGTTTTTTGCTCAGCGTGATGGCCTGGCCGTTGTTGTTCAGTGTCATCAGCACGGCCATGTCTTTTTTCGGGCCAGACGTGCCAGCGTGCACGCCGTAAATCAAGCCGTACAGACAATGGGCAAAGTCCAGCTCGCCGCTAACCAGCTTGTCACGCACACCGGCCCAGCTGGCTTCTTTGCTCGGCACAATCGTCACGCCGTATTTTTTGTCGATGCCCAATACCGATGCCATCACGATGCTGGCGCAATCGGTGAGCGGAATAAAACCAATCTTGACTTCTTTCTTTTCAGGAGCGTCAGAGCCTTGGGCATACGCAACCGCACGAAGCGCAGGGCTGATACCGACAGCGCCCACAGCGGCGGCTTGCAGCACGGTTCGACGGGCAAGATTTGGTTTGATCAGATCGGCCATTGAATAAAACTCCAGGACAAGTTAAAAACAAAAAAAGCGCTCGACCATTGACATCACGTGGTGCGTGATGCGGGGTACGAACGCCTTTGTTCTTTGGGCCAGACACATCGCCATTGACGTGCCGGACTGACTTGTTTACCCGAGCAAAAGCTGTGCCAGGTTGCGCTAGATGGATTTGAAAAGCCTGCTTGGGCTTTGTTACCAGTAGAAAATGCCATTAGCGCCCGTTATACGGGGGGCAAGCAGCTACAAAAATAATAGCATCTTAAAAAAAGGCTGCGACTAATTGTGGCGTTGCACCTAATTTGTGCAGCGCACCACTCCCAGATAAGGGCTGGCTCAACGTTGCTGGAACAGCACCAGACGGACTTCCCGGCTCTGGGTGCCGCTGCTGGCGGTGATGGTGGCTTCATAGCGCGCACCCGGAACCGGGATTTGCGGCTGAAAGGTAAAGCTGAAGTTGCCTGAGGCATCCGAGCGGATTGACTGATTAAAAATCTGCTGGTTGATGCCAAAAATACCCGCCAGTGCCGCAATCGCTTGTACCTGTACATCTACTTTTGAGTCAGGAGCTGTGCGGCCACGAACTTCAATGGCGCCACTGGAAACCTGTGCATTGTTGGCAGGGCTGGTGATGTCAAGCGGGAACACGCTTGCAGCGGCTGGGGTTTGCGCGCCCGCTACAACAAAGCTCCAGGTCTGGCGTACGGCGTTGCCCGCGTTGTCAGCAGCTGTGAGCTCTACCGCGTACGTGCCTGCCGGCAAATCACCGCGCCAGGTCACAAATTGGGCGGTGATTCCCGCGTTGCGGCTCTGGTCTTGCCCGCCAATGAGCAGCTTGACGCTTTTGGGGTCCACACCCACACCGCCCATGTCGTCAAAAGTCGCCGACACCGACACAGGATTGCCGGTTACCACTTCATTGTTTTTGGGTGCGAGGTTTTTAACCGTTGGTGGGCGTGCGTCCAGCAGCAAAGCCTGGTTAAGCCTTGAATTGACCACCTGGCCATTGGCCTGCAGCGCCATCGATATATTGAGCGATGCCGGAAAGTTGTCGTTGCGGCGAATGGTGTACGCGCCTTCATAGCGCCCCGGCCTGACTTCAGTCATGGCCACACCCTGCACCACGCCTTCAATCGTCAACTGGGCACGGCCGCCGGGTGTGCCCATTGCTACAAACCGGAGTTCGGCGCCCGGCTCAATGCGCGCGACGGGCGCGACACCAAATCGCTCAATGACAGGGGCGGCCGCCTGCGGGGCAGGCGCGGGTTGTGGCGCAGCATTTACCGCAGGGGCTGTCAAGGCTTGCGTGGTCACAATGGCCATCCCGCGCAAACGAAGTGTTGCACGCACGGTTGGTTGTGCCCCCAGCTGGTCGCGGCGGCTAAGTGTGTAGGAGCCTTGGTAAACGCCGCTGCTGACCTCACTCAAATTGATGACTTTGTTGACGCCGCTGACGCGCACGCTGGCCTGCGCGCGCGGCGTGCCTTCCAGCGTGAAGTCAATGTCGCTGCCCGGTGCAACAGGCTGCTGTACAACCACGCTTAAATTGTTAATTTGAGGTGAATATTTCTTTTCAGGTTTGGCCACGGCCAATTGAGGCAAAGTAGCGATCAGGCCAATTGCAAGTGGCGCAACGAGCACCTTGAAAATATGTTGAAAAATGGTCATGGCTGCTTTGTGAATGAGGTGGGGTATGTTTTGTAACCAAACATTTATACCTTGCGCAGTTGTTACGCACTGTAGGACAGCATGTGGGTTGGCTGTGGGGCACTCCAGTCCCCCCACGTGGGGTGTTTTGCTGCGTAACGGCTTCGGTCGTATGGGCTCAGCCTAATAAATCAGCGGCGTCCAGCATCCGCTGCGCTACCTCGCCCAAGCGCAGGCCTTTGTCCATGGCTGCCTTGCGCAGTTTTGCAAATGCAACTTCTTCGCTTAAAGACTGGCGATGCATTAGCAGGCCCTTGGCGCGGTCAATCACCTTGCGGTCTTGCAGCTCGGTTTTGGCATGCGCCAGTTCTTGCCGCAAGCCTTGTTCGTGTTCAAAACGCGCCATCGCTACGTCCAGAATCGGGCGAATGCGGTCGGGCGACAACCCGGCCACGATATAGGCCGACACACCCGCAGCCACGGCGTCTTTAATATGTGTGGTGTCGTTGTCATTGGTAAAAAGCACGATGGGTCGGCGTGCATCGCGCGTTGCCATCACCACGTGCTCCAGGCTGTCGCGCGCTTCGCTTTCGGCGTCGACAATGATCATGTCAGGCTGCAGCTGTGCCAGCCGCTCGGCTAAAAAAGTGTCGGCGGGCAACACAGCAATCAGGTTGTAGTTGTTCTCCAGCAGGCCAATACGCAACTGGCGCGAGCGCTCAGCCAGCTCTTTTGCACGCTCGTCGGTTGCATCAGAGCCGGCCAGGTCGGGTGCAATAACAACTAGGCGAAGTGATTGTGACGGTGTCATCACAACGTATGCGCAAGATTCGCGCCTGAGCTTTCCAAGCCCGCTTCTGACAGACAGCCAGCGCCATTGCTGACTGAGTGCGGGCAGCAGCACGCGCACCATGAAAGGTCCTAAAACGCGATATGCAGGGAAATTCGATGCCTCAAGACCTCGACAGGCGCCTGTTTTTAAGGCGATCCATTGCCATTGTTCCGGTAGCGGCCTTAGCCAGCGCAGCGCACACCCAGCAAGCGCCACCGGTGTTAGCCACCTCAGCGCCCGAGGCAGGCAGCGCTGCTTACAACCCGGTTTTCTTTCAGCCCCACGAGTGGTTTTTTGTCAAAGCAGCGGTCGCCCGCCTGATCCCGAGTGACGACCTGGGTCCCGGTGCCTTGGAAGCAGGCGTGCCCGAATTCATCGACCGCCAGATGGACGCCGTGTTTGGCTACGCTGCCATTTGGTACATGCAGGGGCCGTTTGTGGCGGCACCCCCCGAGTTTGGCTACCAGGCCGCGCTCGCGCCGCGTGACGTGTACCGCGCCGGAATTGCTGCGATCAACAGCTACTGCAAAGCAAGCTTCAATGGCAAAACCTTTGCCGAGTTGGACGCCGCCAGCCAAGACGCCACGTTAAAACTGGCAGAAGCTGGCACGCTGGTGTTTGAAGGCACATCCAGCAAAACCTTTTTTACCTTTTTGCTGCAAAACACGAAAGAAGGCTACCTGTCTGATCCTGTTCATGGCGGCAATAAAAACGCCGGGTCGTGGAAGATGATTGGCTTTCCCGGCGCGCGGGCTGACTTTGCCGACTGGGTGGGTAGGCCGGGCGAAAAGTACCCGCTGCCGCCAGTGTCGATCAACGGTCCGCAGGGCTGACTTCGAGTTCAGGTATGGCCAACATCAAAAAACCAAAAGTCGATGCCGTGCTGGTCGGCTTCGGCTGGACGGGTGCGATCATGGGCATGGAGCTGACCGCCGCAGGGCTGAACGTACTGGCACTTGAGCGGGGCCCGGCGAGAGACACCGTCCCCGACTTTGCCTACCCGCGTAACACCGACGAGCTGAGCTACGGCATACGCGGCAAGCTGTTTCAAAACCTGGCTAAAGAAACCATCACCGTGCGCCATGCACCCGCAGATGTCGCCGTGCCCTACCGCCAGTTGGGTTCGTTCTTGCCGGGCGATGGTGTGGGCGGCGCGGGTGTGCACTGGAACGGCCAAAACTGGCGCGCGCTGCCAGATGACTTGCGCATCAAAAGCCGCACCATAGAGCGTTACGGTAAAAAGTTCATCCCCGACGGCATGCAACTTGAGGACTGGGGCGTGAGCTACGACGAGCTTGAACCGCACTACGATACCTTTGAAAAAATCTGCGGCATGTCCGGCAAAGCGGGCAATTTAAAAGGTGTGGTGCAAACCAGCGGCAACCCGTTTGAAGGGCCACGCGCCAACGAATTCCCGCTGCCGCCGATGGCAGCGCTGAACAGCGCTTTGCTATTTGACAAAGCCGCACGCGAGCTGGGCCTGCACCCGTTTGCCCAAGCGTCGGCCAATGCATCACGTGCGTACACCAACCCCCATGGCGCGCAGCTGGGGCCGTGCAATTTTTGTGGGTTTTGCGAGCGTTATGGTTGCTACAACTATTCAAAAGCATCTCCGCAGACCACTCTGCTGCCCACCTTGATGCAGCTTCCCAATTTTGAGCTACGGGTCAAAAGCCACGTGACCCACGTCAACATGGCACCTGACGGCAAACAGGCAATTGGCGTGACCTACATTGACGCGCAAGGCAATGAGATTGAGCAGCCCGCCGACCTGGTGGTGTTGTGCGCTTACCAATTTCACAATGTGCGTTTGCTGTTGCTTTCAAAAATCGGCAAGCCGTATGACCCGGCTACGGGCACTGGCGTGGTGGGCCGCAACTACGCCTACCAAATGACGGGCGGCGCGTCTTTGTTTTTTAACGCTGACCAGCCCATGAATCCGTTTGTGGGCGCGGGGGCGAGCGGCTCGGTGGTGGATGATTTTGACGGTGACAACTTTGACCATGGCCCGCTTGGTTTCATCGGCGGCGGCAGCATCAGCTGCATCAACACTGGCGGCCGGCCGATACAGCAAATGAGCTTGCCCACGGGAGTTCCCGCTTGGGGGGCAGGCTGGAAGCGTGGCATCAAAGACAACTACCTGACCACCGCCAACATCGGCGTGCAAGGCTCGGTCATGCCGCACCGGGACAACTACCTTGACCTGGACCCTACCTACAAGGATGTGTACGGCCAGCCGCTTTTGAGGATGACGTTTGACTGGAAGGCCAATGAGATGGCGATGACGCAGTACACCGTCAGCAAGGCGGTAGAAATTGCCAGAGCCATGGGCCCGCGCGAGATAAAAATCAACCTTAAAAAGCCCGGCGATCACTACGATCTGCGCGCTTACCAGTCAACCCACAACACCGGCGGCGCGCCGATGGGCACCGACCGCGCTACTAGCGCTGTTAATCGCTACCTTCAGGTATGGGACGTTCCCAACGTGTTTGTGATGGGGGCGAGCGCCTTTCAGCACAACTTTGGCTACAACCCCACCGGCACGGTGGCGGCGCTGACGTACTGGGCCGCCAAAGCCATTCGCGAGCAGTACTTGAAAAAGCCAGGGGCACTGGCATGAGACCGCTCACTATAAAGTTAGGAGCTGCTTGCGCCCTTATTTATTGGGCTACAGCCTGTTTTTATGTTCAAAATGCGCTTGCGCAGACCACTCGCGAGTCTTTGGCTGAAAAGTTTTATGCCACGCCGCCGTTTGCCACGGGCGGCAAAATCACGATGCCGATTCAAGAGCCTGCGCTGCTCAACGCTGACAACCCGCTCGTCAGGCAGGGCCAGTACTTGGCCAGAGCTGGTGACTGCATTGGCTGCCACACCCGGCCTGGCGGCGCGCCCTTTGCCGGGGGCTTGCCACTGAAAACGCCGTTTGGCGTCATCATTTCAACCAACATCACGCCCGACAAAGCGAATGAAAAGTCGGGCGGCATGGGCAACTACACCCCAGCGTTGTTCAACCGCCTGATGCGTGAAGGCATCAATCATGCGGGCCACAACATTTACCCCGCCATGCCGTACGCCAACTACGCGCGCCTGTCTGATGCTGACCTGGCTGCGCTGTACGCGTACTTCACACTTGGTATCGCGCCCGTGGGGCAGGCCAATGCCGAGACAAATCTGGCGTGGCCTTTCAGCATGCGCTGGCTCGTAAAAGCGTGGAACTGGCTTTACTTGCCCAAGCCCGGCTACGCGGTTGATGCGGGGCGTGATGCCGAGTGGAATCGAGGCGCCTATCTGGTGCAAAGCCTGGGTCACTGCGGCGCTTGTCACACGCCGCGCAATTTCGCAGGCGCTGAAAAAGCCAGCACTGAAAAGGGCGGCCCCCAGTTTCTGGCGGGCGCCATCATCGACGGCTGGTTTGCGCAAAACTTGCGCAACACTGCCAACGACCTGTCGGGCTTGAAGGCCTGGACTCAAAAAGACCTGGTTGACTATTTAAAAACTGGGCGCAATGCACATACTGCTGCCTTCGGCGCGATGGCTGAGGTGGTGGGCAACAGCACCCAGCACATCAGCCTGCCAGATTTGTCGGCCATTGCGGTGTATTTAAAGTCATTGGGTGATGACGCCGTACCTGACGAACGCGCTGCACCCGCTCCTGAATCCATCAGCCCAACTGCGTTGGCTCTGCGCAGCGGCGAGGCGACTGAGCCTGGTGCCATGGTGTACCTGAACAACTGTGCAGGCTGCCACCAGTCAAGTGGAAAAGGGGCCAGCCTGGCCTTTCCGTCGCTGGCGCACAGCAGCACTGTGGCTGCCAGCAACCCGACATCGCTGATTCGCATCGTGCTGCAAGGCGCCAATATGCCGGGCACGCTTAGTGCGCCGTCGCAGCTGGCCATGCCGGGTCTGGACTGGCGACTGAGCGACAACAACGTGGCCGATGTATTGACCTTTGTGCGCAGCAGTTGGGGCAACCGGGCACCGGCGGTGTCGCCCGCAGAGGTGGCAAAAGTGCGGAAGACTTTGGCATCAGCGCCTTGAAAAAGTCGCGGCCTTTACACTGGCCACATGATTGTTTTAGGTTTTGAATCCAGTTGTGACGAGACCGGCGTGGCGCTGGTTGATTGTTCTGGTCAGGCGGTGCCCCGGTTGCTCTCGCATGCGCTTTTCAGTCAGATCGACATGCACCAGGCTTACGGCGGTGTCGTGCCCGAACTGGCAAGCCGCGACCATATTCAGCGGGTGTTGCCTTTGACTGAACAGGTGCTAGCGGAGTCTGGCAAAAGCTTGAAAGACGTTGACGTGATCGCCTACACGCGCGGCCCTGGCCTCGCTGGTGCGCTGCTGGTAGGGGCGGGAGTGGCCTGTGCCATGGCCGCAGCGCTGGGCAAACCGGTGATGGGCGTGCACCACCTGGAAGGGCATTTGCTGTCACCTTTTTTAAGCGCTGATCCGCCAGAGTTTCCCTTTGTGGCGCTGCTGGTATCAGGTGGTCACACACAGCTGATGCGGGTTGACCGCGTGGGCGGCTACGAGCTGCTGGGCGAAAGCATTGACGACGCCGCTGGCGAGGCGTTTGACAAATCGGCCAAGCTGATGGGCTTGCCTTACCCCGGCGGGCCGCACTTGGCCAAGCTGGCTGAAGGCGGTGATGGCGCCGCTTTCAAGCTGCCGCGACCACTGCTGCACAGCGGCAACCTTGATTTTTCATTTGCGGGTTTGAAAACAGCGGTCATGACGCAGGCTAAAAAACTGGGTGATGAGCTGCAAGCGCGCAAGGCCGATTTGGCCGCGTCTACGCAGGCAGCTATCGTTGATGTGCTGGTGAAAAAATCAATGGCGGCAATGGCGCAGACGGGCTTGACACGGCTGGTGGTGGCGGGCGGCGTGGGAGCCAACGCATTGCTGCGCAGCGAGCTGAATGCCGCTTGCGGCAAGCGCGGTATTCGTGTGCATTACCCTGAGCTGCGTTTGTGTACCGACAACGGCGCGATGATTGCGCTCGCTGCGGGTATGCGGTTGCAAGCGGGGCTGGAGACATTGCGAGGCGGCTACACTTTCGACGTTTTGCCGCGCTGGAGTTTGGCTGAAATCAGTCAAAAATAGCTCAAAATGAGCATAAAACAGTGCTGCAGACCAATAAATACGGGCGCGAGCAGCTCCTAAATAAATAGTGAAATTGACATTGAAAACTCTCAAAAATCTATTCCTGGCATTTGGCTTGGCCGTTTCGTTCATGGCCATTGCCCAACCCGCCCCCATCAAAGTCGCGCTGATCGAAAGTATGTCCGGCCCCTTCGCCAACACGGGTGAAGCCGTCTTTCGCAACCTGGTGTGGGCCACCGAGCGTGTCAACGTACGTGGTGGCGTCAAGCTGCCAGGCGGTGCGCGCAATTTGTTGATTGAGCGCTACGACAGCAAAGGCCAAAACGAAGAAGCCCTGAGCGCACTGCGCGCTGCAATAGACGACGGCGTGACAGTTGTTGCCCAAGGCAATTCATCTGCCACCGCAGCTGTGTTGATTGACGCGATCAACAAACACAACGAGCGCGAGCCTGCCAAGCGGGTGATTTTCTTGAACTATTCGGCCGTTGACCCAACGCTGACGAATGAAAAGTGCAGCTACTGGCACTTCAGGTTTGACGCCCATGCCGACATGCGCATGACCGCGCTGATGGATGTGTTTAAAGATGACAAAAACACCAAAAGCATGTACCTGATTGGCCAGGACTACAGCTTCGGCCAGTCAGTGCTGAAAGAAGCACGCAGGCAAATCACCGCCCAGCGGCCTGATGTGCAAATCGTCGGCGACGAGCTGCACCCACTGGGCCGGGTCAAAGACTTTATTCCCTACGCCGCCAAAATCAAAGCCAGTGGCGCGCAAGCCGTGCTGACGGGCAATTGGGGTAACGACCTGACGCTGCTCATCAAGGCTGCTAAAGACGTGGGTTTTGACGGCAAGTTCTACACCTTTTACGGCAATGCACTCGGTGCGCCTGCCGCTATCGGCGATGCGGGTGTTGGCAAAGTGATTGCGGTGGCCGAGTGGTTTCCAAACGCAGTGGGTGCGCCATCAGAGGCGTTCTACCAGTCATTTCGCCAGCGCTTCCCCGCGGCTAAAGACGACTACGTTCATATGCGGATGCAAATGGTGATCGAGGCCTTGACGCAGAGCATGGAGAAAGCCGGGTCGATTGAAGCTGGTGCCGTGGCTGCGCAGATGGAAAAGGCTGTGGTCACCATGGCGGGGCAAACGGGTGCGATGCGCGCCAGCGACCATCAG